>CAKZNJ010000057.1 GCA_937129505.1 uncultured Anaerolineae bacterium
TCGTCTCCCCAACCATTCCAACGACGCATAAGCTCTCCTTGAGCTTGGCTAACTGAAAATGGGAAGGATAAATCAGACCAAGCCTAAAGATAGTTTACCCCATTTTCGAGTGCTTTGCTTTTCCATTTAGGCGATCGCTGAAAGCAGGGCAATGAAATTGGTGTGACTTCAGCAATCGATCAGGGAAAACCTCGGAAACCCCTCTCCCGCCAAGCAAAGAAACGCTCCCGACACAGGTTGGAGAGCATCAAGGTCATGCCAAAGATAATGAGCACATTGGTCGTATAAAAAAACACCACTTCTTCAAGGGGTAGGATGCCAAAGAAAAGGACTCCTGTAGTTTGAAGGGGGGAGATGGACCAAGTGGAAGCACGCAGAGCTACAATATCCATCAGCGACAGATAAGTTCCCGGCACCAAAATCCCTAATCCCACCAGCTTGCGGTAATGCCATAAGATGTCTGCCCCAATCAGCATCTGGGGAAAGATTGCTGGTAGTGCCCAGAAGAGGATGATGCTCAAATAGGTCCAACTCTGTTCGCCTCCGAAAAGCAGAAAAGCGCTGATCGCCCAAACCACAAAAATTACTCCAAAAGCGATCCACCGCCCTCGCTTTGAGGGGCGGAAGTCGGTCGGTTCAGGAAGTCGCCGCGCCAAAAACCACCACCACAACCCCACTAAGAGGGTTTCTAAAATGAAAAACAGGTATTCTTCCACGGGAACATAGCCGATCAAGACCCCCCACACCAATTCGGGATGGTACGTCCATACCCCGCTTGCCACCAAATAGTTGTCCCAAGGAGTGGTGTAAACCAATGCAATTCCAATATGTAGGGCAATAATCCCCCACACCCGGCGACCGTTTTGAAAGTTTTTCATTGGCGGATACCGCCGCTCATCGCGCAGGGTCAAAACTAGCAACAACAAAATGGGAAGTACTAAGAAGCGCAACAAAAATCCGAAATACGTCATGGGTTCACCTATACCGAGATTAGTTTGCTTTCCTCGCCGGTTTCATTCTCGCCCCAGTATGAGTTGGGCAGCTCTTTTGCCCGAGAGAGTGACAAGAGGGACACCCCCGCCTGGATGAACACTGCCGCCGGCAAAATACAGACCGCGCAGAGACGAATGGTTGCCGGGGCGAAGGATAGGAGCGAGGCGATGATTAAAAGAAATGCCGTACAAAGCCCCCCGCCAAGCACCGCTAGAGCGTTGTAAATCTAATGGAGTGATCACCTTTTGATAGCGGATCTTTGAGCGGATATCGAAGCCGCGCTCTGCTAAGCGACTTAAAATATACTCGGCATAAGCAGCGGCATTCTCATCCTGATCGTTTGGAGCATTTTTAGACAAAGCAGGGCTGTTGACAAGGACAAACCAGTTTTCACAGCCCTGCGGGGCATGATCGATATCCGTCTTTGCCGTGATGGCAACGTAGATGGTGGGGTCATCGGGTAATCTTCCCTGACGGAAAATTTGGTCGAATTCTTTGCGATAGTCTTGTGAAAAAAAGATGTTGTGATGTGCTAGCGAGGGGTGTGTTCCTTCAACACCGAGCAGCAGGATGAATCCAGAGCAGGAAGTCGCTCGGCGGCGCAATCTTTCAAATTGCTTTTGAGCGGCTGGGGCGGGAATCAACGCATAGGTTGTGGTCACATCAATGTTCGAGAGCACAGTTCTCGTCGCAACCACCTCGCCATGCTCGAAAACCAGACGGGAAACGGCGTCCTCCCGCACCTCAAGACGTTGCAGGCGAGCTTGATGGCGAATTTCCACGCCTAATTCCAAGGCGAGACGTTGGTAAGCGCGGGTTAATTGATAAACGCCGCCCTTTGGATACCAAACCCCTTGGGAAAGTTCTACATGAGCAATTGAACTCAAGGTTGCTGGCGCTAGGTAAGGGCTGGCGCCAACGTAGGTTGCAAAGCGTCCCAGCAGTTGGCGCAGGTGAGGATGACGCACCGTCCGTTCAATCCGTTTTTGCAAGGTGCCCAGAAGGTCAACCGAAAGGGCATCGTTGAGGGAGACCTTTCGTAGGCTTGCCGGGCTGGGCGGCGGGCCGAAGATGAACAGCGGGCTGACAATGCGATAGACCCGGGCAGCTTCGGCTAAGAAGGCTAGATATCCTTCGACATCCCTCTCTTCTAAAGCAGCAATTTGCTCGAGAGTACGCGAGAGGTCTCGGTTGACATCGAACTGTTTTCCGTCCCCAAAAAAGTAGCGGGTCAAGGGATCGATGGGTTGAAGGGTGACATAATCCTTCAAGTCTCTCCCTGCCCCAGCAAAGAGCTCTTCAAATACGTGGCGCATGGTAATCACTGACGGACCAGTGTCCCAGCGAAACCCCTGAGCGCGGTGCTCACCCATCTTGCCCCCTACTTGTTCGTTTTGTTCGTAGATGGTCACGCGGCGCCCAGCTTTTGCCAAGTGAATCGCAGCCGCCAAGCCACCGATCCCTGCGCCGAGAATCGTAACGTGATCGTTAGAGGTTGGCATAATAAGAGAAGTTCAACTGATCTAAAAACCTTGGGTAGTGAGTGGTTGATCGGCAGGTGCCCGTCGCGAGTCATTTTTCCCAAAACATTCTCTGAGCGGATGGTACTCAAGCGGATCAACGCCTCTTATCATACCTTGTTTCAATTGATTTGGGAACTGCAATCAATGGAGAGATGATGAGTTGCTCAGAGGCACCCCTAGGGG
>CAKZNJ010000058.1 GCA_937129505.1 uncultured Anaerolineae bacterium
CTTCTGGAATATTTGTCAGTTGAGTCAGACCGCTGCCATCAATATTCATCAACCAAATCTGATTATTTCCCGAACGATTGGAGGCAAAAGCAATCTGACCGATACTTCCCCCAAATGGCGTTGGCGAGATTGTCGGTGTTGGTGTCTCTTTTTCTAGAACACCCACCAAAGGGGTTGGAGAGACTCCAAGCGTGGGTGTAGCCGTTCTAACGATCGAAAGCGTCGCAGAAGGCAATCCTTCTGGAAACTCCGTTGGCTGGCTAGTTGGAAATAGAGTTGGCAAAAGGGCAGGGGTTCCGGTTGAAAGGGATGCCCGCGCTGAAAGTGGACTTCCTTCCGAAAGAAACCAGGCCGCAAGCCCGAACAAAGCAACTCCTAAAACCACCCAAATCCAAAGAGGCACATCTAACCGCCGTCCCTCTTTCAATAGATTAAAAAAGTTGACAGCGCGGGATGAAGATTCTTGGTTAGGCAGATAGATTGATTTTGGACGAGTTGTTGAAGGTTGTGAATCAATCCCCTGCTGATTCGGCTGCTGACGTATTCGTTGGGATTCAAGCAGAGCCTCCTTGAACTCCCGAGCGGTGGCATAGCGATCTTCTGGCTTTACCTCTAACGCTTTTTCGATCACCGCCGCGAAAGCTTCAGAGATTTTTGGGTTTCTCGCCCGCACTTTGGTCAATTCCACTTGCCCCATTAACCGCGCTAAACCATCCTCTGGTAAATGCCCTGTCACAGCGGCGTACAAAGTCGCCCCCAGAGAATAGATATCAGAACGGTGATCGGTCCGGGCTGTGCCATATTGTTCGGGTGGTGAATAACCGGGTGTCATCGCTCTTGCCCCGGTTGTTGTCATTTGTTGATTGCCCTCGATAATTTTTGCCAGCCCAAAATCCACCAAATAGATATGACCGTTCGGCGAAATCTTTACATTGCCCGGCTTGATATCCCGGTGGACAATTGGTTCAGTTCGAGAATCGAGATAGCTAAGAGCATCGCATATCGCTGCTCCAATTTGAACAGCTTCTTCCTCCGAAATCGCTCCCAATCTTTCCATGCGGTCGCGCAGGTCCTCTCCCTCCACATAATCCATCACCAAGTATTGACCCTGTCCTTCGATAATAAAATGATCCGTGACGCGCGTTAGGTTGGGATGTCGGAGGTTGGCAAGAATTACCGCCTCGCGATGAAACTGACGGGCATATTCTTCTGTGGTAAACAAATTTTCTTTAAGAGCAACCTCGACCCCTAAGTTTTCGTCTATGGCGCGGTAAACTGCTCCCATCCCCCCCTGTCCAAGGATCTCGAGAATTCGATAACGCTGATTGACTAATTCGCCGCGCTCGAGCACCATCTTAATTTCGGATTAAAAGCAATTTTCCTAATATTATATATTACCTTACCTCACGTGTGCGGGGGATAAAAAAAGAATTAAATTTACTTTCAGTTGTCAACTCTTTTAGATATCCAAATTTCTCACTTCCCGGGCGTGTGTTTGTATAAAACGGCGGCGAGGTGGCACAGCAGATCCCATCAACATGTCAAATGTCCGATCAGCTTCTGCAGCATCGTCAATGGTCACCAACAATAGGGTGCGTTTGGTGGGATCCATCGTTGTTTCCCAAAGTTGGGTTGGATTCATCTCTCCTAACCCCTTGAAGCGCGAGATTACTGCTTTGTCTGCTCCATTCCCCAGTTCTTCTAAGATTTTATTTTTCTGAGCCTCGGAATAGGCATAAAGGGTTTGGTTTTTATGGACAATTCGATACAGGGGAGGTTGGGCAATATACAAATGCCCCTCCTCAATGAGAGCTTGCATATAACGGAAGAAAAAAGTCAAGAGAAGGGTTCGAATGTGAGAGCCATCGACATCCGCATCCGTCATGATAATAACTCGTCCATATCTCAATCCGGACAGATCGAAGCTATCACCAATCCCCATCCCTAGGGCAGAGATAAGCGCTTTCACTTCGTTACTGGTTAAAATTTTATCCAAGCGGGCACGTTCGGTATTGAGGATTTTCCCCCGCAAGGGTAAGACTGCCTGAAAATGGCGATCGCGCGCTTGTTTTGCACTGCCTCCCGCAGAGTCACCCTCAACGATAAACAACTCGGTTTTTTGTGGATCTCGTTCAGAGCAATCTGCCAACTTACCCGGTAGAGTCAAACTTTCCAGAGCGGATTTGCGAATGACCAGATCGCGCGCTTTGCGAGCCGCGTCGCGTGCACGAGCAGAAGTGAGACACTTTTGTACAATCGCCTTTCCCGCCGCAGGATTCTCCTCCAAAAAGGCTGCGAAAGCTTCGCCAACTACCTGTTGAACAAGGGTTTGAACCTCCGCATTCATTAACTTGACTTTTGTCTGGCTTTCAAATTGCGGGTCGGGATGTTTTATGCTAATAATCGCCGTTAAGCCCTCCCTCGTGTCATCACCGCTGAAGTTCGGATCGTTTTCTTTGAGAAAATTATTTCGGCGGGCGTAATCGTTAATTGTCCGTGTAATTGCGGAGCGTAAGCCTGTCAAATGCGTACCGCCATCGATGGTATTAATCGTATTGGCGAACGAATAAACTGACTCGGCATAAGCATCGGTGTATTGAATGGCAGCATCGATGGTGATCCCTTCGATTTCTTTTTCAACATGCACAACCGGATGTAAGATTTCTCGGTTTCGGTTCAGGTAGCGGACAAACGAGGTGATCCCCCCTTCAAAATAGAAGGTCATCTCATGACCGCTCCGTTCATCTAGAAAATATATTGTCACTCCACGAGTTACAAACGCCATTTCGCGAAAGCGTTGGACAAGTGTGTCGAACCGATAATCGAGATCTCCCTTGAAAATCTCATCATCGTAACGGAAGGTAGTCTTGGTGCCTGTTTGGGCAAGATCAACCTCGCCAATAACCTTAACCGGAGTCGTAGGGTAGCCGCGCTCGTAACGTTGAAAATAAACTTTCCCCTCCCGCTTGACTTCCACTTCACACCAAGCAGAAAGTGCATTGACCGCAGAGACCCCAACCCCGTGCAAACCGCCAGATACTTTATAGCCACCACCGCCGAATTTACCCCCTGCGTGTAAAGTCGTCATAACCACTTCCAAGGCTGGTTTTTTCATCTGAGGGTGCATGTCCACCGGGATGCCTCGACCATTATCGGTCACACTTACACTCCGATCGGGATGAATAACGACTTCAATCCGATCACATGCGCCGGCCAACGCCTCATCAATTGAATTATCCACCACCTCGTAAATGAGATGATGCAAAGCCTTTATATCCGTGCCACCAACATACATACCCGGCCGGCGACGGACTGCTTCTAAACCTTCTAATACTTGAATATCCTTTGCTTCATAAGAAGCCGTGCTGTTCTTAACCACGCATCCTCCTGACTGTGCGGCGACGATTAGGTCAATGAAACCGTTTCCGCTTTACGAACGACCTCATTCACCCAAACTGCAGCATCGCGATAATAGACAAAGGTTGTCGCTAATAAGGCACTGGTCACAAAACTATGTCCGGCAATGCCTATTAGCATTAACCAAGATGTTTCCTTTGGGATTCGCCAAACAATATCCATCCCCTCGCCAATTGCAAATACAACTAAAAGAAGAAGGAGGGTATTTGGAAAGGTATATCGCGTTAGGTAAATGCTCTGTCTAATAGATTTCCAAACGTCGTTTTGAAAAACAAAGATCCCATGAGGCGAAAATACTAATGGAAATAGCAACCAAATCAAAATGCCCAGCATAATCATAATTCCAAATTGGGCTGCGGCTAAATTTCCGAAGGTCAAAAACGAAATTAAACAACTACAAGGTAAACCCACCAAAGCGATCAGCGAAAACCAGAATATGGTCAAGAGAAGCACATGCAAGCTATTGTGCAACCATGATCGCACGGAAACAATCCAATCAATTGAATTATTCACCGCAGCTTGAGCAACAAGCGCAAAATAAATACTGGCGGCAAAAAGACCGATTATTGTACAGGCAAGCCATGCCACAACCACTCCACGCAGAGTACTCACTTGAATAACCAGAGAGTCGCTCATCGGCGATTGAAGAGGTTGAATCCCCGCCATAAGGCTAAAAACCCCGATCGGATACGATCGTAGAAACACGAACAAGTTCAGTCGCTCTCCAATAGTACTCCAAACTTGTTGTCCAAGCCGTAATGCTTCCTCATTGGGCAATGCTCCATTAGAATAAAATTCATTCCAGCTCGCTAATAATCTCTCTATTAGGGGAGTTATTTTTAGTCGGGGGCCCAACCATAAAAAAGCATCTAGCGCAAAAGGGAATAAAATAACCACTGCATGATTGGCAATAGCATCAAATCCCTTGCGTAGGGAGCCTAGTAGGGTGGGTGGGCGACTTTTTGCATGGGTAGTCTGCGTGTCCATCTTCTGAGATTCTACCATATCCACCTTTCAAAACCTTTAATCAGTCCCAAAACAGCGCATCTAGCACGTCAAAAGGCTGTTACAATCAAAGAAAAAGAGTGGTGGCTTATGGCTTCAGCAGAGATTTTGACCATTGGAACAGAAATCCTATTAGGTGAAATTACCGACACCAATGCAGCGTATATCGCTCGTCAACTCCGCAGCATAGGTCTGGATGTTTACCGCAAAACTACTGTTGGGGACAATGCCCACCGAATTGCTGCATTAATCCAAGAAGCATTAGACCGTTGTCAAGTGATCATCACAACAGGAGGCTTAGGACCCACGATTGATGATCCAACCCGTGAGGCCATTGCCTTGGCTTTCGGTCTCACCCTTGAGTATCACCCCCACCTATGGGAACAAATCGAAGAGCGCTTTCGACGCTATGGCAGGACACCCACGGAAAACAACCGTCGACAAGCGTTTCTCCCCCAAGGAGCGATCCCTCTGGAGAACCCTGTAGGAACCGCTCCAGCTTTCATCGTTGAGCGAGATAGCAAATTCGTCATTTGTTTGCCAGGTGTCCCTCGGGAGATGGAACACCTGCTGCATAACAGCGTTATTCCTTTTCTCAAACAACGCCTGCACCTGACCGAGTTAATTAAGACACGTGTTCTGCACACCATCGGCGTTGGAGAGTCGCTTATCGACAGCAAAATTGCGGATTTAGAATCCTCATCCAACCCAACTGTCGGCTTAGCTGCGCACTCTGGACAGGTGGATATCCGCATTGCGGTAAAGGCGAAAAATGAACTTGAAGCTGAGCAACAGATTCAACAAATGGAGCAAGAAATCCGCAAGCGTTTAGGAAATTGGATTTTTGGCGCAGATGACGAAACGATCGAGAAAATAGCTCTTCAGCCGTTGGAGAATAAACAATGGCTTTTGGCAACCTGCGAATGTGGCACAAATGGGATGCTCCTTCAGCGCTTATCTCCTCTTGGAAAACCATTCATTGCCGCCCAGTATCTTAGTGGCATGTATCAGCCCCACGAATTTTTCCAGCATACCGAAAACTTTCGCCAATTTTCAAAAGCTGACTGTGCTTTAGGCATCTTAGTGCGATCGAATAAAGAAATACAGGAAGTTTACATCCATCTCATCACCCCGGAGGGACGAGAAACCTTTACCAAGCCTTACGGAGGACCACCTCAAAACGCCCCGCGCTGGGCTGTCCATCACTCGTTAGACATTCTTCGTAATCTGTAGAAAGGGAAAACCGTGAAAAACTCGAAACAAACCGCTGATCTCCTCTTGACAAACGCCATTGTTCTGACCATGGATGAAAACCTAACCCAATACGAACCCGGCGCAGTAGCTGTACTTGGAGAGCAAATACTGGCTGTAGGCGATGAAGCAGATATCCTTGGACTTTACGAAGCTCCAGTGACCATCGATTGCGCTGGTAAAGTGCTCATGCCGGGCTTGGTTAATGCACACACGCATGTCCCCATGACCCTATTGCGTGGTCT
>CAKZNJ010000059.1 GCA_937129505.1 uncultured Anaerolineae bacterium
AATTGGCAGAAAGCTTGAGCGTCGCCTTTGGCGGTGGGCCTAGCCGCATTGTCGACCCCGGTATCGATCGTTCCGGGGGTGTAGACGAAAACCAAGAATCCGCGCCGATTGTCGTGCCGGGCATCCCGAAAGCGCCAGTAACAAACACCGAGGTTGCCGGCCGCTTGACTCAGATGTTAGCTTCAGCAGATTTAGGTGGCGTGGTCAGCGTACAAAACAACATCGAAGGCGTTCTAATTTCGCTGAGCGAGCAGCTTATCTTCGAACCCGGCACAGCTAATCTCAACCCTCAGGCTTATCCGGTGTTAGACACGATTATCGAGATGGTAAAGGGTATCGAAAATGAAATCCGCATCATCGGCCATACCGATAATACGCCGCCCACTGACCCTCGCTATCGTAATAATTGGGAACTTTCGTTGGGTCGAGCTTTGGTGATCGCTGAATACTTGCAAAATAGCGGCATCAATCCCAAACGAATTCTCGTTGCTGGGCGGGGTGATACCCAGCCGATCTTCCCAAACGATACCCCCCAACACCGCGCCCTGAACAGCCGAGCTGAAATTATTGTGGTCTATGCCGTCAGTCAAGATGTCATCAACCTCAACCTGAACATTCTTCCAGAACAACCTTAAAGGGAGTAGGTGCATGAAAAACATCCTTGGTCTAATTACGAAAATCCTGCTGGGTTTGGCATTATTCATTTTAGTTGTCACCAATTTGGCAATCGCCTATATTTTCTTTGCCCCAGATACTTTTCCAAAACCCTTTTATCCATTGTATGCTTTACCACAACAGATGACTCCCACCACGGAAGAGGGGGATGAACACGGTAAAGGAGAGCAGATTGATATAGCCCATCTTCCTCCTGGCCAGGGGCTCATGGTGGACACAGGCAGTAAAATTGTCAATTTGGTCGATCCCTCGGGGCGTAAATACTTGCGCGTTGGAGTGGTATTGGAATTTGCCCCGACCGATCCCGCTTATTTTGAGATGAACGAGGAAGAAAAAAAAGCTTTTATCACCACTTTTAACCAAGAGATGGAAAGCCGCTTACCGGTCATTAACGACATCCTCATCACCCTTTTCGCCAGTCAAACCTTTGAAAAAGTCTATACGGCAGAAGGCAAAGAGCATTTACGGCAACAAATTAAAGAAATGATCAACCAACAATTGCCTGAGTATCATGTCATCTACGTTTATTTCACCGAATTCGTGGTGCAATGAGTAGATTTTTAATCCCCATCCGATAGACAAAGGTGTCAGGCGATGTTATCCCAAGCAGAAATTGACGCATTACTCGCTGGAGCTATCGAAATCGAGCAATCCGCTTCTGAGGGCAGTGTAAACCTCGCCGAATTGATGGAACAGCAGACCGGCAAGGCTGAGAAAGCTGTTTCCGAAAAGCAGGTGCGCCCTTACAACTTCTGGTCCCCCGACCATTTCTCAAAAGACCAGATGCGAGCTGTCGAGCTAGTCCACGAGGATCTAGCTGAAAGGCTGACCAGTTCTCTTCCCACCTTTGTGCGCACCAATATGCGCCCGCGGGTAGTCCATACTGAGCAAGGTCGCTTTCACGATTTCCTCAAGGACCTGCCGGCTGGCTCCTTATTCCACATGATCACCTTGGCTCCCTTGCCCGGCCAAATGGTGATGACCATTAGCCCGGAGATCAGTTACACCATCCTTGAACAGCGTTTGGGAGGGCAAAGTTCACGAGGCGGCAAGGTGCGCGTCCTGACCGAGATCGATCAGTTTCTGCTGCGAGCGCTGATCGAGCACATGCTCAACGACATCAAAGCCGCCTGGAGTAAGGTTGTTGCAATTGAGCCAAGTCTAGAAGACAGCACCACCAACCAGCATTGGGTGCAAATGGTGATGGGCAACGAACGCGTGATGCTTGTGGCTTTTGAGCTGAATTTGAATAATGTCAGTGGCTTAATGAACATCTACATCCCGTTTCCCATGTTGAAACCCATTGCAAACATTCTCAAACCGCATATTTGGTTCACAGGACGTAAGGAAAAGCAAATTGATCCCGATGCCCGACGGAAAAACGCCCAGAACCTAACGATAGTGCGGTTATCCACCCGTGTTTTTTTAGGCACTGCCAAACGCACATTTTCGGAGCTGATGCACCTTAATGTAGGCGATGTCATTCAGTTGGATACTTCCATCAATCAAGATGTGATCATCCAAATCTCAAACAAAAAATGTTTCCTAGGTAAAATCGGCAAATCAGGAAAATATTACGCCGTTCAAATTACTGAGAAAATCATCAATGACCCAAATTATTATCATGTGCAAATGAGGTGAACAATGAGCGAAGAAACCTTAGAAATGGAACAGCAAACCAATCTCAGTGAATCAATCCAAGAAGAAGCTCCGCCGCAGACAATAATGCGCCCGCCTCAGCCACCGGCTACCAGCAGAGCTGGAGAGGCTGCCACATTGGATATGCTCATGGATGTCATCCTGCAATTGACGGTCGAGCTGGGCAGGACGGAGCTAACCGTGCGCCAAGTCCTTGATCTTCAAAAGGGGTC
>CAKZNJ010000060.1 GCA_937129505.1 uncultured Anaerolineae bacterium
GAAGTTAAAAAGTCCCCTGGGAGTGTTCTCGCTCGAGACTGGCGTTTTTCTTTTCGATCCTTACGGTTGCCTCTAGTATGCATGGGCGGGGGATGAACTTGGTAACGGGCAATTGGCTCAGGAATTTCTAGGACACTTACCCTATTTAGACCTCCAATGTCCTGAGTGAGGAGCTCCCGAATGGGCCGTTGGGTCATAATCTTCGTTGCTGATGCTCATTCTCATCTGGGATTTAAATATAAGAGATAACATCGTGGTAAGATAATATCTACAATGGATGCAAAAACCTTTTTCAAGGAGAAATTAGCCAAATTGGAGCATCATCTCAAAGCTTTTATCGAAGGGTCTACCACGCATTGGGTAGCTTCCCCCTTCGACAGCCGAGTAATTGCTGCGCAGTTGCGGCAGGTTTTACAGGAGAACCATCAGATTCTAGAAGATGGTCGGCTTCTAGCGCCGAATTATTTTTTATTAGCTGCTTCTCCCCTCTATGCCGAAAAATTACGCCAAGAGAAACAACTGCTCAAGGAGCTAGAGGGCGAATTGGAAAAGCTCGCCCTTCAGGCTGGTTTGGTTTTTGAAAGCCCGCCTGTGATCCAAGTAGTTGATGATGAAGAAATTCCCCATCATCAGATTAGTGTGAGCGGTCATTTTTCCCAGGAGATGACCGCCACGCAAGGTATATCAGATGATGAAGTAGAGATGGCTCAGGTCGAGATTCCCCGCAACGCTTTCTTGATTGTGAATGGGGTGCGCATCTTTCCCCTCGAGAGACCGTTGGTGAACATCGGTAGGCATCCCGATAACCACTTGGTTTTGGATGACCCGCGGGTCTCTCGCCAACATGCTCAACTAAGGGCAGTGCGGGGCAAGTATATCCTTTTCGACCTTAGCTCTATGGGGGGAACAACGGTCAATAATGTGCGCGTTCGCCAGGCTATTCTCGCTTCTGGAGATGTGATCGCATTGGCGGGGGTGCCCCTTGTTTACGGGGAAGATAACCAAACCGTTGGTAGCACACAACGGCTCTCGATGACATCTCGATGAGATGAGTTTAGCGAGTCGATGAGCGCAATTGCGTTGTTGGTTGTCCGAATCCTGCTTGCGGTAGGATTGTATGCCTTTTTGGGGTGGGCTTTTTGGACTTTGTATCGTGATCTTGTTATTCAAAGCCGTTCACTTTCTGCAGACGCTCTGCCGAAACTTTCACTAAAAGTGCAAGGAGAGCAAAAACTTCATTCATTTCAAAAGTTAGAGGTATTGGTTGGTCGAGAAGCAGGTTGCGATGTACATCTCGTCGATAGCACGGTGAGCGGCCGCCATGCTCGTCTGATCTATCGCCAGGGCCAGTGGTGGTTGGAGGATTTGAATTCGACCAACGGCACCTTTCTCAACCAAATGCGGCTAGCAGAGCCGATGGCTTTGACGGTTGGTGACCTGATTCGCTGTGGACAGGTGGAATTTGAGATCGAAAATCTTGCTTGAGCACGGGAGGCTTTATGAACGAAAGACCAATTTTGGCAATCATTGGGGGGTCGGGGATATACCAAATGCCCGACTTGCAAAACTTCCAAGAAGTAGATGTAACGACGCCCTTTGGGAAACCCAGCGCACCAATTGTCATCGGCACGATCGAGGGCAGACCAATAGCCTTCTTAGCCCGCCATGGAGAAGGACACCGTTTTTCGCCAAGCGAAGTAAATTATCGGGCAAACATCTATGCTCTGAAAAGTCTGGGAGTAGAAAGAATTGTAAGTATTTCTGCCGTTGGATCGTTGCGTGAAGACTATGCGCCAGGCGAATTGGTCGTTCCCGATGGTTTGTTCGATTTCACCCGTGACCGCAAGCGCACCTTTTTTGAGGGGAATTGCGTGGTGCATATCAGCGTGGCAGATCCATTTTGCAACCATCTTTCCGAGCAACTGTATCAGGCTGTTCAAGCGACAGGTGCTGTTGTGCATCGCGGCGGAGCGATGATCACCATCGAAGGGCCTCGCTTTTCAACCCGCAGTGAGTCAAACGTCTTTCGTTCATGGGGCATGTCTATTATCGGGATGACCACTTCCCCTGAAGCCTTTTTGGCTCGCGAAGCAGAGCTGTGTTATGCCGTTATGGCACATGTTACCGATTATGACGTGTGGCATATCAGCGAGACGCCGGTGACGGTTGAGCAAGTGATCCAAGTCTTAAACCGCAACACAAGCATTGCCCAGCAAGCCGTGCGCAATTTGCTAAAAAGCCTGAATACTGAGCGAAATTGTGGCTGTGGCTCGGCGCTTGCTAACGCCTTCATCACCCGCAAGGATAGGGTGCCGCAAGAGACTCGTCAGCGGTTGAGCTTGTTGATTGATAAGTATTTTTAAAAGAGTGCTCAATCTAAGGTTTCATGTGGCTTCCTTCTTCCCTCTTGCCGCCATGCCGCCGGGTGGAAGAGAGAGCAGCACCTAAGTTGTGTCATTTACCATTCTGATGTTGGTAAAAGCCGAGATGATTGACTCACCGCAAAGAGAGCGTGTCTTAATCCTGATCGCTTTCTCTTTGATTTTCCTGTTTTCACTTGCCTTGTCGCTAGCACCCGTAGTTCGTGCGGGTGGGGGGAGTAGCGCTTGGGAATGGCAGCATTGGTTGGGCTTTGTTGTGTGGGCGGCTTGTTTGGGTTTGGTTAGGAAAATCGCTCACCGGTTAATCCCTGAACATGATCCTTATCTTCTGCCGACAGCTTTTCTCTTAATTGGTTGGGGATTGATGACAGTCTGGCGATTAGACCCCTATCTTGCCCAAAGACAGACGATTTGGTTAGCGATTGCCAGCCTGGTGCTCACTGTCCTCTTAAAGGCTCCCGGCGACTTGGATTATTTACGCCGTTATAAGTACCTGTGGTTGAGCGCCGGCTTACTGCTGGTTTTTTTGACGCTAATCTTTGGCACGAATCCCAGTGGAGCGGGTTTACCACGTCTCTGGTTAGGTTGTTGTGGGGTATATTTTCAACCCTCTGAACCGATGAAGCTGTTGTTGATCATCTATCTCGCAGCATACCTGGCTGGCAGTCAGCGTTTGTTACACAGAGCTGTGCAACCAAAACAGTTGATTTCCTTACTTGCCCCAAGTGTGGTAATGAGTGTTTTAGCGATGGGATTGCTGATCGTACAACGCGATCTGGGGACAGCCTCGATATTCTTTTTCCTCACCACCGTTCTTTTTTATTTTGCGACCGAGCGGCGCATCATCTTAATATTTGGCGCAGCGGGTATATTGGTAGGGTTAGGGATGGGATATGCTTTGTTTGATGTGGTGCGTTGGCGAGTAGAGGCTTGGCTCAACCCATACTTAGACCCCATCCATCGCTCGTATCAAATTGTCCAGTCCTTAATTGCTGTTGCCAATGGGGGATTATTTGGACGAGGGCCAGGTTTGGGGTACCCTCAGCAAGTGCCGGTGCCGCATTCCGATTTTATTTACGCCGCGATCGCTGAAGAGAGCGGGTTGATTGGCAGTGTTGCCCTGTTGGCATGTCTGGCGCTGCTTTCCTTGCGGACGCTTCTCGCCGCAATGCGGACGGGGGATGGTTATCTGCGTCTGCTCATGGTCGGGATCGCTGCTTACTTTGGAGGGCAGAGTCTTTTGATTGTGGGCGGAAACATCCGTCTGTTGCCCTTGACGGGTGTGACGCTCCCTTTCGTGTCATACGGGGGATCATCGCTCGTGGTCTCCCTGATTATGCTTGGCTTGACCTTACAAGTCAGCCATTCTGCCACACCAAAAGCGGGCATCCTGCCTCATCCAAAGCCTTATCTCACCTTTGGAGCGATGTTGTTGGTAGGTTATTTGGGGGTAGCGTTGGCTAGTGGCTGGTTTGCGCTATATCGAGCGCCAACCTTGTTGGCGCGCACCGATAACGCGCGACGTTACATCTATGAACAACTGGTTCAAAGAGGCACAATTTTTGACCGTCAATTGCGTCCCTTGGCGCTTTCTGTGCGCAATGAGGGGACTTTCACTCGCCAAGTGATTTATCCCCCGCTCAGCCCCTTGATCGGTTATTCGCACCCCGTGTTTGGGCAAACGGGTTTGGAGCGGAGTCTGGACGAATGGCTCAGCGGCGAGAGAGGCTACCGAACCTCTGTGGTTTTGTGGCAGCGCTTACTAACGGGCACACCGCCGCCCGGCATTGCCGTCCGCTTGACGTTAGATTTGGACTTGCAACAAAAAATTGATCAGAGCTTGGCTGGGCGAGTTGGCGCCGCGGTGGTGGTTAACGGCGCAAGTGGTGAGATCTTAGCGCTCGCCTCGCAGCCGGCCTTCAACGCAAACCAATTGACACAGGACATCGAAGCACTGCTGCAAAATCAAAATGCCCCTTTGGTCAATCGTCCCTATCAAGGCAGGTATGCTTTGAACGAATTAATGGATTTGCTTTTCTCGAAGGGAGTATCTGCACTAAGATTCGATGAATTGCGCGCTCTCGGCCTTCCGGATGGTTTAGGCGCAGGGAACGCCGTGGAACACGACCTAGCGATGACCCCTTTGCAGGTGGCTTGTGCTGCAGCCACCTTATCCAATAGGGGGGACAGAGTCCCCTTGAAAATCGTGGATGCCTTTGAATTGCCTGCCAGTGGGTGGGTGGCGGTAATGCCAGATGTGCCCCCTCGAAAGATTTATCAGAACACAGAAATTGAGGGGGTACTGAAAAATCTGACCGATTTTTCAGGCTTGACATGGAGAATGACAGAAACAATTGCTTCAGAAGGTCGCACCACAATTGTCTGGTTTGTGGGGGGAACAACCGCGCAGTGGACGGGAAGTCCGCTGGCAGTGGTTCTCGTTTTGGAGGGAGAGGAAACAGATACAGCTCGTACGATCGGGGATTTTATTCTCAATGCGGCGATGTTGGCGGCTGAGTAAAGGTCATAGATTCCTGCAACTGACTCAAGAAGTGAGGGAGCTGGTCAAATTGGTCTAATTGATAGTACATGCCATCTGTAAGGTGGCCCTGATGGTCCATTTCATGTGCCCAGGTCAGCTCGTGGGGGATATAGATGGCGATCCCCCCTAATTGGACGACGGGTAATATATCTGATCGCAAGGAATTGCCAACCATAACGAAACCGTGGGGGCGCAAATGATATTTGGCAAGAATTCTTTGATAGGTATGAACGGTCTTGTCATGGACAATCTCGATGGCATGGAAATAGTGACCGATTCCCGATCGATTGATTTTTTGTTCCTGTTCACTGGCATCTCCCTTGGTGATCAGCATGAGCTGATACTGCTCGGCAAGGGCGGCAATGGTCTCAGCTACGCTGGGAAAGAGCTCCACCTCTGCAGTAAGAATACGGCGAGTAAGGTCTAGGATTGAGTTAATTTCCGTTGCGCTAATTTTTCCTTCGCTTAAGGAAAGAGCCGCTTCGATCATCGAGAGCGTAAAGCTTTTCATCCCATAGCCGTAAAGGGATAGATTGGCTAATTCGACTTCATCCAAAAAGTTGGCTACGTGCTCGGCAGGTTTATAGGCACTGAGAAGGCGCACAAATTCATCTTTGGCTTGTTGATAACGGCTTTCATTATGCCAGAGGGTGTCATCAGCATCAAAAGCGAGAATGTCAAACGTTGCTTTCATCTTCTTATCCCAACTCCTGCGACTGCGGGCATTATAGCATGGAAACCTAAAAGTTAGAACGTGATGCAGTTGATCCCAATAATTGAGCATTCTCGTCATCGCAGTGTGAGTAATTTTTTGTTTATGCGCTCAGCGGGCTGATCGCTTCCTGTCGCCGTCTGGGAAAGCCTTCTTTGGGCTTTGACGATTTGGCTTCTTTGCCCGCTAAAACAGAACTCAAATTAATAAAAGCAGGTCATGAAAAGTCCATGACCTGCTGGTATCCCGATCGCGAACCGTTTCGGTTATCCTTCTTCCATGTTGGGTTGCCAGACTTCCCACACTCTGCCTACTAGGGCAGGTCCGGGCTTCAAGGTTAGTTTGCCCGGTTCCCAACCCGCTGGAGTGGCTTCTTTGCCTTCTGTAGCACGAACATGCTGAAAAGCCTGTATCTGGCGGATCGTTTCGGCTAGCTTGCGTCCCACCGGTGGGGTCAGAACTTCCATTGCTTGAATCACGCCATCGGGATCAATGATAAAACGTCCGCGCAGCTCGATGCCTTGACTCTCATCCCAAACACCATAAGCCCGACCGACATTTCCAGCCTGATCGGACGCCATGTGAAAAGGTACTCCTCCCTTAACCATCTTGACCAGCTCATGGTCATTCCACATTTTATGTACAAAGTGACTATCAACGCTAACTGAAATGACCTCTACCCCCATTTTCTGCAAAACCTCATATTTATCGGCGACCGCCGATACTTCAGTAGCTCAAACGAAGGTAAAATCCCCTGGATAGAAGCACAACAGGACCCATTTGCCCGCAAAATCTGATAGCTTGACCGTCGTAAATTCCCCCCGATAATAAGCGGGGGCGGTAAAATCTGGCGCTTTTTGGCCTACTCGAACTGTCATTTTCACCTCCTTTTGATCTATGGTTATTTGAGAAGATGGGGACGGTAGCGTTGATTCGGATCCCCCGACAACGGAACCTGTCACTCTGGCGCAACCAACTGCCTCTGGCATAGCACCTCCTGTCTTGAACAAATTACAGCTTCACTGTTTTGATGACCACTCCGTCCGGTGACGATCATTATAACACTGCTCCTCGAAAAGCTTCCTGAAACGCCTTGAGCTCACGGTATCCCTTCTTCCCCCAAAAGAGAAGTGGGCCGAAAACAAATTTCGACCCACCTCATCAATCAGAACAAGATGATCAAGCGTGGTTACACCCAACCCCTTAGTTGCATGGCTTTGACAACGCGGTCAATAGCGACCATGTACGCCGCATCGCGCATATACACTTTTTCTTTCTCGCTCATCTCTAGGACAGCATAGAACGCCTGAGTGAGTTTGGTATCAAGCTTTTGCAGCACTTCTTCCTTCGTCCAATAGAAGTTCATGTCATTTTGTACACTTTCAAAGTAGGAAGTCGTGACGCCACCAGCGTTGCACAGGAAGTCGGGGATATTGAAGATATTATGTTGCTTGAAGAACTCATCCGCTTCGGGTGTGCAGGGCCCATTCGCCCCTTCGGCAACCAAACGCACCCGGCCGGACATCTGTTTAATCGTCTCAGCATTGACCTGACCTTCAAGAGCAGCAGGGATTAGCACATCCGCCTCTTTTGTAATCCAAGCCGCTCCATCCTCGACTGTATAGCCAGCAGCGACCGCTTTATCTTTGTCAATTGTCCCATATTGGTCGGTTATGCTCAAGAGGAAGCGAGGATTGATCCCATCCTTATGGCTGTATGTGTAAGAAGTCTTATCCTTTCGATCCCAGCAGGAAACACAAGCAACCTTACCACCCAAAATTTCGACAAAACCGATGGCAGCATATTGAGCGACATTCCCGAAACCCTGAATCGCCGCAACACACTTGGTCGGATCCATCTTCAAGTGTTTCATTGCCTCGCGCACGCAGTAAATAACCCCAAAACCTGTTGCTTCGGTTCTCCCTTCCGAACCGCCACCGCCCAACGGCTTACCCGTAAATACGCCTGGCGTATACTGACCAACCAACTTCGAGTATTCATCCATCATCCAGCCCATCATCTGGGGGGTTGTGCCAACATCAGGAGCGGGTACATCGATGCGCGGACCTAGATTGCGCCACATCACCTGTACCCACCCTCGACACAGGCGTTCCTTCTCAGTTGTCGAAAGGGTAGCAGGATCAACCACCACACCGCCTTTGCCACCACCCAAGGGAATATCCGCCACCGCACATTTCCACGTCATCCAAGTAGCCAATGCCCGCACGGTATCCAAAGTCTCAGATGGATGGAAGCGAATACCGCCTTTATTCGGGCCTCGGGCATCATTGTGCTGGACGCGAAAGCCTTGAAATACACGCAATGAACCATCATCCATGCGGACAGGAATGCGAAATGCAAATTCTCGCATCGGCCAACGTAAGATTTCGGCAATCGCAGGATCAAGCCGCAGTAGCTTGGCTACACCATCAAATTGAGCTTGCGCCATTTGAAAAGCATTAATTTGTTCTGCCATAATCTGATCTCCTCTTTGATATTTTCAGAAATGATAAACGGGCATGACGGATACATGCCCGTTCGTCAGCTTTTATAAACTGAGACGCCACTGAGGTGCCTCTCTCACAACAACAACTCCTCCCGCAGGGAAAATTTGTAACTACACCAACTTTATTCGATGGTTCCGTAAACGTCAAGTGACAGATTCCACCATCTTTAATAGTGACATAATTCACATTCAGAATCTGGATTGTACTTTTTTGAATACGCTTGAGTTACCTGTCTCCTTTCATCCGCTGCAAGTGTTCATTGAGCAGGCGCTGAACAACTTTTGGATTTGCCTTCCCGCTTGCCAAGCGCATCACCTGACCAAAAAACCATTGAGAAAGCGCTTCTTTGCCATTAAGATACGCTTGCACCTGATCTTGATTTTCCTCGATTACCTGAACAACCCATCTCGTAATTTGATCTTCATCGGAAACCTGCTCCAACCCTTTTTCCCGCACGATCTCTTTTGCCCTTTTGCCGCTCAGAAACATCTCGGCCAAAATTGATTTCGCAGTGATTTGATTCACCGTTCCCTTGTCTAGGACAGTTAACAATTCGTTCAGCGCATCTACTGGAAGGCGAGAAGGGTCAAACTCGATCCCCGCCTGATTCATCAATCCAAAGACCTCCCCGCATATCCAGTTTGCTATGGTCTTGGGGGATAAATGAGGCGCTTGGGAGACGGCTGTTTCAAAATAATCCGCTACCACCCGTTCATTGGTCAAAACCTCCGCATCATAATCGCTCAAGCCATA
>CAKZNJ010000061.1 GCA_937129505.1 uncultured Anaerolineae bacterium
TTGTGGGCGGGAATGGGCGAAGGTAACAAAACCCATTCTGGAGAGCGCGATCGCCACGGGTTTGTAGAAGCCACTTTGCCTTTTGCTACACTATAGGCGAAGTTAATGAAGGCAATAATCAATGAGAGTCCGATGACATAGCCAGCTACCGAAATCAGGAGGTGACTGAAGTCAATTTGCAGGGCGGGATCGTAGTCAGCTATGCGGCGGCGCATCCCTAACAGGCCTACCTGCATTTGCGCTAAAGACTGGACATAGAAAGCGGGCAACATTAAGTAAAAGTGGATTTTCCCTAAAGTCTCGTTATACATTCGCCCAGTCATCTTCGGAAACCAATAGTAAATTGCAGCAAAGAACGGAAAGAGGAACCCACCAAACATTGTGGCATGGAAATGCCCCACGATCCAATAAGTATCTTGCAAATGCAAGTCTGTGGCAACCACACCATTCGGTGGACCGCTCAAACCACCTAGCAAGAAAATCGAGATAGCACCTAAGACAAAGAGCATTGGAGTCTCAAAAGAGAGTTTTCCCTCCCAGATGGTCGCTACCCAGCTAAAAAACTTCACGCCAGTCGGCACAGCTACCAACAGCGTGCTGTACATGAAGGGTACCCGCAAATAAGGTTCCATGCCGGAAGTGAACATATGGTGCGCCCACACTAAGAAGCCTACCAGAGCGATGCCAAACGAAGACAGGGCTACCCAACGATAGCCAAAAAGGGGTTTACGAGCAAAGACCGGCAAAAGTTCGCTAATGACTCCCAATCCTGTCAGGACAAATACGTACACCGCCGGATGGGAATAGAACCAGAACAGATGCTGGAACAGAATGGGATTGCCGCCCTTCGTAGGTTCAAAGAAAGCCATCCCGAACAACCGCTCAAACATGACCAATTGAAAAGACAGCCCAATTAATTGGGTTGCCGTAAGGGCGATAAGAGCAGTAGCTGCAGCCGTCCAAACAAAGATGGGCATCTTGAAGTAGGACATCCCTTTAGCTCGCAGCTTCATGACCGTGGCGATAATATTCAATGCACCGAAAATTGACGAGAACCCGATGAAGTAAACGCCAAGCAAAAACCATTGAGTGCCCAAAGGCGCTCGCGAGCTCAAGGGTGGATACCCTGTCCAACCGGTCTCCAGTCCGCCCATGAACAATGTACCCATGAGTAAAATTACAGCGGGCACATTAATCCAAAAGGCAAAGGCATTTAAACGCGGGAATGCCATGTCATTCGCCCCAATGAGGAGCGGCACAAGGTAGTTCGACATCGCTCCTACACCGAGCAACATTCCACCAATCATCACGATGCCGTGCAGTGTCATGATCGTGTTGTAATCCTGCGGTTGCAAAAACTGAATGCCCGGGGCAATCAACTCCGTGCGAAAGATGAGGGCGAATAACCCTGCCAAGGAGATCACGATCAAAGCTGTTACACCATACTGAATACCAATGATTTTATGGTCATAGGAAACACTGAGATATTTCGCCCAGCCGCGAAGGTTAGGGTCGGTTTCAGGAAAATCGGCAGTCTCTTCTCCAAGTGACCATTTGATCCAATCCCGCATCACACCTACCGCCAGCATAAAGCCTATTGTGCCAAGCACACCTCCGACCACCCATGCAGCTTCGGGATGCCAAACAGGCAACCCCAATAAAGCGCGAATGCCGCTGACCAAACCAATACCGATCAGCACCCCTAAAATCATGCCGACTAGGCCGCGCAGCAAACCAATCTGAAAAATACCAACTCGTTCTTTCATCGTCATACTCCCTTAGCGCAAAGTCTTGATGAATGCGATAATGTCTTGAATCCGTTCATCGCTCAACTCTTGCCCCAGTGAAGCGGGCATAATGTTAGGATATCCTTCCACAATGGCAGCACCTGGATTGCGGATGGACTCGATGATGTATGCTTCATCAGCGATAACTGTCCGCCCATCGGCTAACTTGACCTCCGAACCGAACAATCCCAGCCAAGTCGGGCCAACTAATTGCGAACCGTCCAATGAGTGACAGGATAAACATCCATACTGATTCGACCATTTACGCCCTCGCTCAACAGGATCTGTGGATTCGCCCGTCTGTTGGGCAACCCAAACATCAAAATCAGCTTGTGAGACAACGAGGACCGGGGATTCCATGTAAGCATGGCGAATTCCGCAGAGCTCGGCACAGCGGACTTTATAAGATCCGATCTCGGTAGGGGTGATGCGCAGGGTGCGCACGTACTCTTCCCCTCCCGGCAAGAGATCTTGCTTCACTCGAAACTCAGGCACCCAGAATGAGTGAATGACATCGGTTGAAGACAAATATAAAATAGCTTGCTTGTTGGCCGGCAACACCAATTCATTAGAGACAATTCCGTAGCGGGGATATTCAAACCGCCATGTCCATTGTAGCCCAATCACATTGACCTCCAAAGCCTTAGGGTCAGGTCGCTCTACCTCTGCAAGGGATCTTGCCCCCAAGAACGACAACCCCAAGACAATCACAAGCGGAATAGCAGTCCAGGTCACCTCCAAAGTCGTGTTACCTTCAACATGTCTCGCATCGCTCTCATCTCCCTTGCGGCGGCGAAAGACCACAATGCTGTAGAGAATGAAAACCACAATTAAGGAGAAAAGAAAAGCAATCGCGAAAAACATCAACCGAAAAAGTTGATCGATCGGTTCTGCCTGAGCACTGGCCGCCACTGGCAACAATCTAACTTGACCAGCACCCAAGATGAGCAATACCGTTAGAACGATCACCAATAAACCTGCCACAACGAAATGCTTCATACGGCTACTCCTTGTGCGAATTTTATGCCCCTCTTGTTGAGCGAACGCTTTGCTAGGCTTATCTTCTGAAGTGCGCCAAGCCTCAAACCACGCCTCGAATTGAGAGAGGGGCAGTTCACGTCGGTCGTAAAGCATGGCACTCTCAGGATTCGACAGTGACACTAGGATAACTTTCTTCTGACTTCCCCCACTGACAAAGCGCGCTAAAATGTCCTCACGATTGAGCTGTTCATCGTCATAATCTACGATCACCAAATCAACATCTCTTTTTTCCAAAGCCTCAATCGCGCTATCAAGATTGGTGACCTCTGCGACGACGTCCACTTTGACCCCTAGCTTCTTTTTAAACAAACTCATTAGACCATGTCGAAAGAGACCATGGTTGGAAGCTATGAGCACATGCACCGTAGGCCGACTAAAATTCCGAAACATACCCAAAATCCCGTTCTCCCCCCAACTGTATCAGACAATAATCGGTTTGTCATACACCCCCAACCGATAAACGAGGGATTGTCTCGTAACACAGAGGGGTGATTTTCCCATCACCCCTCATTGATGGACATCAAACTTAGTACTCAGATGCGCTGATTAACCCCATCTGGACTGCTTTACGGGTTGCCTCGACCCGATTCGATGCCTCTAACTTTTCGAGGATGTGGCGCACATGGGTCTTAACAGTATTTTCCGAAATAAACAGCTCATTAGAGATTTGCGCTGTGGTTAAACCGCGCGCCAGACAGGAGAGCACCTCAATTTCTCTTGCGCTCAAGCCAACCTCTTGTTGGGGAGTTTTGCCACTAGCCACAGCCGTCATCACCTGACGGGTTACCTCGGGTGAAAGCACACCCATTCCCTTATGCACTTGCAAGATTGCCTTTTTGAGTTCATCGGGAGAAGCGTTTTTTAAGATATAGCCATCTGCGCCAGCCGAAATGGCATTGAGCAAGTCATCATCAGACTTGGAGATCGTCAACATGATAATGCGGCAAGGTTCATGCCCTTTAAGGGCACGAACGGTTTCAACGCCGCCCATCACGGGCATGTTGACATCCATGAGGACAACATCCGGTTTAGCCTGGCGGACTACTTCGATTGCCTCCCGTCCGTTTGCCGCCTCGCCGACAACCTGAAATTCCCCCATATCTCCGAGTAAACTGATTAATCCCGAGCGAAATAAGGCATGATCATCCACCACCACGATCCGAATCATGTTTGCCAACTCCTCTCGATCTGCGATAGAGGTAACCGTACCTGAACCGTTGCTCCTTCGTTTGGTTTACTAATGATTTGTAGCTCTGCCCCAATCAGCTCAGCACGCTCTTTCATGCCCCGCAAACCATATTGAGAATGACGGCTAACCTCTTCGGGATGGAAACCAATGCCATCGTCCCGCACTTCGAGAATTAGCCAGTCGCCCTTAACTACGGTGTGGAGGTGAACCTGACGGGCGTGGGCATGCTTGCGCACATTGCTGAGCGATTCTTGGACAATCCGCACTAGCTGTGCGTTGATCTCCATCGGCAAGCGCAATTCTTCGGGGCTTACATATCTCTCACAGCGAATCCCTGTTGACTCGCAAAATTCATCCAATGTCTCCTGCAAGAGCTCCGCTAAGGGTGCATCATAAACCGAAACACGCAGTTGATCGATGGCATGGCGAGCCTCGATGTAGGCGTCGCTGATTGCTTCATACAGCAATTGAGTAGTCTGAATAGCGCGCTCATTTTCTCTTTGCTCTAAGTAAGCCCTCAACTGCGAAACTTTCAGCTTTAGGAAACCAAGCGTTTGCGCCAGACCGTCGTGAATCTCACGCGCAAGTCGGATGCGCTCTTGTAGGATCGCCTTGATTTCAACTTCAGCTAGCAAGTTGGCGTTTTGCAGCAGGAAGGAGATCTGAGTGACAATGGCTTTGAGCATCTCCTCTTGCTTCTCCGACAATTCCCGAGCGTTTGGCAAGATGAGTTGCAAGACCCCTTGGAGATCAC
>CAKZNJ010000062.1 GCA_937129505.1 uncultured Anaerolineae bacterium
CACTGGCAGTAACCGTCGATGGCTATAACATCATTCAGGTCACGGAATGGCCTGTTCAGCGCACGTTGGAGTGGGTAAAGCGCCTAAGTGGTGAGGACTCGCCGCTAACTACGCGCCAGAAAATGATCGCCGAGCGCATCTTGAAGGAAATTACCGCCCGGCTGGGCTTTTTAGTCGATGTCGGTTTGGATTATCTGACGCTCAAGCGCACCGCCGCCTCGCTGTCGGGGGGGGAGGCGCAACGTATCCGATTGGCCACTCAGATTGGCTCGCGGCTAATGGGTGTGCTTTATGTGTTAGATGAACCTTCCATTGGCTTGCATCCGCGCGATAACGCCCGATTGTTGCGTACCTTGGAAGGGTTGCGCGATTTGGGCAACACGGTTCTGGTCGTCGAACATGATGAGGAGACCATCCGTTCGGCAGATTGGATCGTAGACCTAGGACCAGGAGCAGGTGAGAACGGTGGTGAGATCGTCGCCCAAGGGACGGTTGAGGATATCCTTAACAACCCTCGCTCCATAACGGGAGCGTATCTATCGCGCCGCTTGCAGGTTCCAATCCCGAACACGCGGCGCAATGGAAATGGTAAGGTTTTACGCGTCATCGGCGCGCGCGAGAACAATCTGAAAAGTATCGATGTCGAAATCCCATTGGGGCGGCTGGTGTGCATCACGGGCGTCTCCGGGTCGGGTAAATCTACCTTAATGGTCGAAATCCTATACAAAGCCCTTGCCCAACACTTGTATCGCACCCATACCCAGCCTGGGGCTTACGACCGCATCGAAGGCTTAGAGCATATTGACAAGGTCATCAACATCGACCAGTCGCCCATTGGGCGCACGCCCCGTTCCAACCCCGGCACCTACACGGGATTATTTGACCTGATTCGCGCCTTGTTCGCCGAATTGCCAGAGAGCAAAATGCGCGGCTATAAACCAGGCCGCTTCTCCTTTAACGTGCATGGCGGGCGATGTGAAGCCTGCCAAGGGCAAGGACAACTGCGCATTGAAATGCAATTCCTGCCCGATGTTTATGTTCCTTGCGATGTCTGTCATGGAGCGCGTTTCAACCGCGAGACCTTACAGGTGCGCTTCAAGGATTACAATATTGCAGATGTTTTGGATCTGACGGTGGATAAAGCTTTGGAGGTCTTTGCGGCGTTTCCCAACATGGTCAATCGCTTGCGGACTTTGCAAGATGTCGGCTTAGGCTATATTCGCGTCGGCCAACCGGCGCCGACTCTGTCCGGCGGTGAAGCCCAGCGGGTGAAATTAGCCAAGGAGCTCTCCAAGCGCTCGACCGGGCGGACGTTGTATGTGTTAGATGAGCCTTCGGTTGGACTTCATGCCGCCGATGTCCATAAACTGATCGAGGTGCTGCAGCGGTTGGTCGAAGGGGGAAATACGGTGCTAATCATCGAGCACAATTTGGACATTATCAAAGTGGCTGACTATATCATCGACTTAGGACCAGAAGGGGGCGATCGGGGGGGTGAGGTCGTAGCGGTGGGTACGCCAGAAGAGATTTGCGCTAATCCTAAGTCATTTACCGGTCAATTTTTGCGCCGCATTGTGTGCTATTGAGGCTTTTGGAGGCGCTTGGAACCATCCTGCGAAACCACGAAACACCAAGACACCAACACACAAAAGGGGAAGGGGATATTTCTTGGTGTTCTTTGTGTCTTTGTGTTAGAGAAGGTAAGCCTCGAACCATCAGACAAAGGACACAAAGCCTGACACCGGAAATAACAGTGCAGGGTGTTGAGCTCTAATGACATTCGCTGCCCTCGGCGGCACAGGAACGGTGTTTTTTGCTTGTCAAGGCGGGCAAAATCAACAAGGTTAACAATAGATGAGAGGTCATTTTCGTATAGTTTTGCGATAGACATTCCCTTGTCAATAAGCTAAACTGTCGTACAAGATTACATAAAAAGTAAAGGACGTTTGGTAGGAATGAATTATCTCTCGCTTTCGCTCATCCTAGGTAGCTTGTTGGTTCTCATTGTCGTCATTGAGAACCCGATACCGGTTTGGGCAACCTCGCGGAGATAACTCTATCTACCTAGGAGACAAACAAGACGGGGCTGCCCAACCAGAGCAGCCCCGTTTGATTTAGAGAGGTAAGCTATGAGGTCAGATCGAATTAAGAAAGGTTTTGAACGAGCTCCACACCGAGCGTTATTGAAAGCGACGGGCGTCCGAGATGAGGATTTTTCTAAGCCTTTTATTGCCATCGTTAATTCGTATGTTGATATTGTCCCCGGCCATGTGCACTTGCAGCAGTTTGGCAAGATGGTAAAGGAAGCCGTACGGGCTGCAGGTGGTGTGCCGTTTGAGTTCAATACGATAGGGGTAGATGATGGCATCGCCATGGGGCATCTCGGCATGAAATATAGTCTGCCTTCACGTGAATTAATTGCCGATAGCGTTGAGACCATGATCGAAGCCCACCAATTCGATGGCATGGTTTGTATCCCCAACTGTGACAAGATCGTGCCGGGCATGATCATAGGCGCTTTGCGTGTCGATATCCCAGCGATTTTTGTCTCTGGGGGTCCCATGGCAGCGGGCAAGACCCCCGAAGGCGAAACGATCGATTTGATCTCGGTTTTTGAGGGGGTTGGAGCGTACAAAGCGGGGAAGATTGACAAGGCGAGGTTGAAAGTCTTGGAAGATTTCGCTTGTCCGACCTGCGGCTCCTGTTCAGGGTTGTTCACAGCCAACTCGATGAATTGCTTGCTCGAAGCGCTAGGACTAGCGTTGCCGTTTAATGGGACAGCCTTAGCGCTAAGCGCAGAGCGAGAGGAACTGGCGCGCCGCGCTGCAACTCAGATCATGACGTTGGTTGAGCGCAACATTACCCCTCGACAAGTGGTGACCTTAGAAGCGATCG
>CAKZNJ010000063.1 GCA_937129505.1 uncultured Anaerolineae bacterium
GGTTCTGAGCTGGCTTGCAGCACGAAAGCCCCGGCACCATCTCCAAACAGGATACACGTATTGCGATCTTGCCAGTTGACGAAGCGGGAGAGAGTTTCTGTGCCGATGACCAGCACGGTGTTGACCGATCCACTGCGGATGGCGGAAGAGCCAATGTCCAAAGCGAAGATAAACCCAGTGCAGGCTGCTGATAGGTCAAAGGCACCCGCACGCTTTGCTCCGATTTGATCCTGAACGATGCAGGCGGTGGCGGGGAAGATGTGTTCCGGCGAGGAAGTGGCAACGATTATCAAGTCCACGTTTAAAGGATGCACATTCGCCACTTCGAGGGCTCTTAGGGCAGCTTGCACTGCTAAAGAAGCCGAGGATTCTCCATCGTTGGCTATCCTTCGTTCGACAATCCCTGTGCGCGAAACAATCCACTCGTGGGAAGTTTCCACCGTTTTTTCAAGATCATAATTGGTGACAACCTTCTGTGGAATCGCTATCCCCCAGCCAGTGATATGGGCGAACCTTGCCATAGAGTTTACTCCTCAGGTTGGCTTAAGATGATAGAAGCGTTATGTCCGCCAAAGCCAAAAGAGTTTGAAAGGACATGTTTGATTTTCGCTTTTCGGCCGATATTTGGGACGTAATCGAGATCACACTCTGGGTCAGGGGTTTCATAATTAATCGTGGGTGGGATGAATTGATCTCGCAGGGCTAGGATGCAGATCACTGCTTCTAATGCTCCTGAAGCGCCAAGCAAATGCCCCGTCATGGATTTTGTTGAAGAGATCGGGATCTGATAAGCTTGTTCCCCAAACACGGTCTTGATGGCAGCAGTTTCGCTCTTATCGTTCAGCGGAGTGCTGGTGCCATGAGCATTGATATAATCGATGTCGGTGATATTTAATTGCGCGTCTGCAAGAGCTTGACGCATGCACAAGGCTGCTCCATAGCCATTTTCCGCGGGGGCAGAGACATGATAGGCGTCGTTGGTATGGCCATAGCCGGTAATTTCGGCGAGAATCGTTGCCCTGCGAGCTTTGGCAAATTCTAATTCCTCGAGAACAAGCACGGCCGCTCCTTCGCCCATAACGAAGCCATCCCGATTGAGATCGAAAGGACGCGAGGCGT
This sequence comes from uncultured Anaerolineae bacterium, assembly GCA_937129505.1. Classification (GTDB taxonomy): domain Bacteria; phylum Chloroflexota; class Anaerolineae; order Anaerolineales; family UBA4823; genus NAK19. Next base: position 1,120 of record CAKZNJ010000063.1, read on the forward strand.
GTAGGGGATCATCGTTGCGGGTGGAAAGCGCATTCATGACGCTCATGCCTGCCATTGCAACGGGTAAAATCGCAGCTTCGCTGCCGCCCGCCAGCATGACATCTGCCTGATCCCGCCGAATCATCTCCGCTGCTTCGCCGATTGCGTTTGTGCCCGTTGCACAAGCGGTAATGACGGCTAAATTAGGTCCGCGTAGACCGTATTGGATAGCCACCATACTGCCAGCGCTATCGGGTAACATCATCGGGACGAGAAAGGGACTAACGCGACTCGGACCTCTCTGTTGAAATACATGATATTGTTCGATCAGTGTATGAAGACCTCCGATGCCGGTGCCGATGACCACGCCAATGCGATCGCGGTTATCATCGGTAATTGAAAGATCGGCTTGTTGGAGCGACTGTTGAGCAGAGGCAAGGGCAAATTGGGTATAGCGGTCCATTTTGCGCGCTTCCCGGGCGCCAAAAAGCGCAGCGGCGTCAAAATCCTTTACTTCGGCTGCAATTTTCGATTTATGCTCACTGGCATCAAATTGGGTAATATAACTGACTCCCGAAATGCCTTTCGAGATTGATTCCCACAGGGATGGGACGTCATTGCCAACTGGGCTGATACAGCCCAAACCCGTGACAACTACCCGACGACGCATAAAAACCTCCGATAGAAAGAAGGAATTCAGGTATCTTGTTTGCTTAACCCCCTTCCTTTATAACCGATGCGTATGAATTGATTAGGAAGAAGGATGATTTTGAACGATTTGACGGATATGAATGCGATCGTGAGAAGCGATGATGCCCGCTAACTCTTGCAAGGTTGTTGGGCCAAAGATGGCATGTCGCACTCTTCGATTCCAGTCTTCAGGGGACAGTTGTTCGAGGATGCGCAATAACTCTAAGCGTGCCTGAATGAAATCAGCCATCGCTTGTTCCCCAGATTGCTCGCAGTACTTGCGTTGATCAGCCCATTGGTCGGTGTCGATGCCTGGGATAAAGGAATTGGGCATGGCAAGGGCTTTTTGTAAGCGAGGGAGATTTACTTCAATTTCAACATCTCGCAAATGACATAAGACCTCTGTCTGACACCATTCGCTTGGTCGAGGACGGATATTCCATTGAGCGGCGGGCAATTTTGCGCAGACTGCTGGCAAAGCCGCAGGCGTGGATTTAAGAATAGACACGATTGCGGCAACAGATGAAAAATCGGGAGAAATCTCCCCG
>CAKZNJ010000064.1 GCA_937129505.1 uncultured Anaerolineae bacterium
GCTTCGATTTCTGAAGCGTATTTTTCTAACAGGCGGTTCATCGGTCAATATCTCCTAAAACGATGTCAATGGTGCCGATCAAAGCGACCAAGTCGGCGACCAAGTGCCCTTTGGCGAGCAATTTTAAAACTTGCAGATTGGCGAAGGAGGGTGTCCGCCAGTGGATGCGATAAGGTTTTGTCCCTCCATCCCCTTCTAAATAGACACCTAGCTCGCCGCGTGGCGATTCAACGGCCACATAGACAGCCCCTTTAGGAGCAGGGAAGCCCTCGGTAAAGAGCTTGAAATGGTGGATAACTGCCTCCATGCTGGTGCCTAATTCGGAGCGCGGCGGCGGGACAAACTTGCGGTTGTTCGAGCGCGTTGGCCCGTAGGGAAGTTTGTCCAGTGCCTGTTGGACAATGCGCAGAGATTGGCGCATTTCTTCCATGCGCACCAGATAACGGGCGTAAGTATCGCCATCGGTGTGGGTGGGAACATCGAACTCATATTGTTCGTAGCCCGAGTACGGACGCACTTTGCGCAAGTCATGCGCTACCCCGCTTGCCCGCAGACTGGGTCCCGTCACGCCCCAACGAATCGCCTCCTCGGCCTTTATCACGCCGATATGCTGCGTGCGCTCCAAAAAGAGCGGATTTTTGGTCAGCAGGGCTTCGTATTCGTCAATGCGGGCGGGGAAAATGCGCAAGAACTGGCGCACGGCATCTTCGAACTCTACAGGCACATCGCGCCACAGACCGCCAGGTCGAAAATAGCTGGTCATCATGCGCTGGCCACTGCACATTTCGAGGATGTCCAAAATCATCTCGCGCTCGCGGAAGCAGTACAGGAACACCGACATGGCTGCCAAATCCAGGGCATGTGTCCCCAACCAGACCAGATGAGAGGCAATGCGTTGTAATTCGGTCAGGATGACCCGAATCGCTTGGGCGCGCGGTGGCACGTCTAGATCAACCAGCTTTTCCACCGCCAAGCAGTAGACCAGATTATTGCCCAAGTTGTTCAGGTAATCGAGGCGGTCGGTCATCACCACCGCTTTCTCGAAGGTTTTATACTCCATGTGTTTTTCGACACCGGTATGCAAGAAACCGATATCGGGAATGACGTTGATGACAAACTCACCATCCAGTTCCAATAACAATCTCAACACGCCATGGGTGCTCGGGTGTTGAGGACCCATGTTGAGCAACATCGTTTTACCCTCGATGGCATCTTCCGTCACCAGACGGGTGATGCCGTCGAGCATGTTTTCGTCGAGATGGGTGTTGATCTCAGGCATCGTCCAAACCTACCTACTCTATTCTTTTGCGTACCGTTTACGAGCGTTGATTTCGTCAAAGTTGAAAGTGAACATGATCTCTTCATGTCCTAACGGGTAATCTTTGCGCAGTGGGTGTCCTTCCCAATCGTGGGGCATCAGGATGCGCCGCAGGTCCGAGTGCCCATCGTAGTGGATGCCGAACATGTCCCACACCTCACGCTCATACCAGTTGGCATTGGGGTAAACCCCTTCAATGGTCGGTAGAGAAGGGTTGTTGCCGTTCAGGGGCACGCGCAAGCAAATGCGCTCGTTGTGCTGGTAGGAGTAAAGATGATAGACAACATGAAAGCGGGGTGTTTCTTCGGGCCAGTAATCCACCGCAGTTTCATCTTCGAGCATCTCAAAGTCATATTCATCCCGCAGCATGGTACAAGCCGCTACGATCTGGTCGGGCTGCAGGAAGACGCTGATCTCATTGCGAAATTGGCTGGAGGTGGCGCGAAAGCGTTCTTGCAAGGCTTGAACGGTATTTTGCAAATGTTCACTCATCGCGCTCAACTCCTCTATGCCCAATCGCGAAGTTTCTGATTGCGCACCTTTTCGTGCAGGGTCAGAATGCCGTGGATTAACCCCTCGGGGCGTGGGGGACAGCCGGCAACATAGACATCCACCGGCACTACCTCGTCCACACCAGGGACAATGGCGTAATTATTGAACACACCACCGCAGGATGAGCAATCCCCCATGGCGATGACCCATTTCGGATCAGGCATCTGATCGTAAAGGCGGCGCAAGACCGGCGCCATCTTGCGGCTGACCCGCCCGGCGACAATCATTAAGTCCGATTGACGGGGGCTAGCGCGCATCAGTTCCATCCCAAAACGGCTCATGTCATAATTCGCTGCTTGGGCAGCCATCATCTCAATAGCACAACAAGCCAAGCCAAAAAGCATCGGCCACATGGCTTTTGTGCGCGCCCAATTGACGACATCTTCCAATTTTGCGGTCACAATGCCCATATTACCGAGCTTTTGTTCTACTCCCATTCTAGAGCTCCTTTCTTCCATGCATACACAAACGCAATCTCTAAAATACCGGCAAAAATAAGCATTTCCACAAAGCCAAGTAACCCCAACTTGCGATAGACAACTGCCCACGGGACGAAGAAAACCACCTCGATATCAAACAAGATGAATAACACAGCGATCAAGTAGAAGCGCACGGGCATCCGCCGGGTACCTGGCCCGAAGGGGGTCATGCCTGACTCATACGGAAGGGATTTTCTTTCTGTCGGACGACGGGGACCGAAGAGATGACCGAGCGCAATTGCGATGATCGCGACGAGGGTGGATAGAATTAATAAGACACCAATGGGCAGGTATTCGCTCATCTCGGATATCCTTTGGCAGTGAAAAGTGAATTGCTTACCTAAATGGTAAGTGTATCACAGAGTAGGCATGGTGTCAAATTTCACAAAGTATTAAAGAGGGGTGATTTCGCAAATGATCTTTTGCTTAATTCCCGCTTCGTGACCTTCGTGTTCTAGTATTTTGGAGACTTGGGGTGAGAAAAAAATGATAAAACACCAAGACACGGAGACACGAAGGCAAAGAAAGAATGTCTTCGTGTTAGCCTCTTAATTCTTGGTGTCTTTGTGCCTTCGTGTTCTCCTCCTGACATGTCTCACGCAAAAACACTAAGCGCGCCAAGAAACAGCGGAACTCATCGAGAGAACCTGTGGCAAGGGTGGCAAGGTGGCTTGCATCGACCATGCCCCTGCCCATGTGATCAGCACAGGCACTACCTTACCCTGTAAGTTTTCCTCGCTCTCAAGGAAGACCAATTTATTGGTCGGCGTGCGCCCTTTCCAGCGGCCGCGCACTTTTTCTTCGAATAGGACCTCCACCGTCTTGCCTACGTAAGCGGCATTGATTTCGGCGGCGATGCTCTCCTGCAGCTCCTCCAGCACGCGAAAGCGACGCATTTTTTCCTCTTCAGGCACATCGTCTTCCATTTTACGAGCCGCCACCGTGCCCGGCCGGGGCGAATAGCGCGCCAGATGGGCGACATCTAACCTTAGCTCAGCGAGCAGATCGACAGTGCGCTGAAACTGCGCTTCGCTCTCGCCGGGGAAGCCCACAATAATATCGGTGGCTATTGAGACGCCTGGCGTTTTCCCAGCCAATTGAGAGCGGATGCGTTCGATCAGGCGGTGGTAATCCTCGGCAGTGTAGCCGCGTTTCATGCGGGCGAGAATCTCGTCATCTCCGGCTTGCACCGGCACCTCAATATGCGGCATCACTTTGGGCAGCTCGGCAACGGTTTCTAACAGGTCATCGGTCAGATAATTCGGATGAGAGGTCAAAAAGCGAATCCGTTCCAAGCCTTCCACATCGTGAACCAAACGCAGAAGGCTTGCCAGCGAAGAGCCATCGGTCAAGTCTTTGCCGTAGCGATCAACAATTTGCCCTAGCAAGGTAATTTCTTTGACACCTTGGGCAACCAAAGAGCGCACTTCGCCGAGGATGTCGTTTGCCGGACGGCTGCGCTCGACCCCGCGGCGATAAGGGATGATGCAGAAAGTGCAGGCATGAGAACAGCCTAAAACAGCGGAGACAAATGCGGAGACCTTCCGCCCGCGCTCACTTCGCGGCAGAACTACATCGCCGTCCATCATGGCAAAGCGTTCCAAGGTAGCTTTCTCTTCGCTCAAGCGGCTCTCATGATGGGTGAGATAGGCAACCAGAGGCCCGACATCAGAGGGCGGGGAAAACACATCGACAAAGGGGAAGCGTTTTTTCAGCGGTTCGGCATTTTTGATGCCCACCAAACACCCCATCAGATTGATGACCAGATGGGGATTGCTTTCTTTCAACGGGCGAAGGGAATGAAGCCGTCCGTACGCTTTATCTTCTGCGCTCTGACGCACGACACAAGTGTTCAACACGATCACGTCTGCCGCCTCGGGATTTTCGGTCATCTGGTAACCAAGGCGTTCCAACGCTGAAGCCACCCGTTGCGAGTCGGCTACGTTCATTTGACAGCCTTCTGTCCAAATGTGATATTTCATGTCCGATATTATACCCTATGTTACAATAACGGCGTTCTGTTTGTTGTGTGGCGAAAGTTCGAAGGCAATGCACAAATTCAAGACAATCTGGTGGCTACTGCCTGCCCTGCTGTTGGTTCTTGGCGGAGTAGGTTGGCGATTTTGGCGCAATCCTGCAACTCAAGATCGTTGGCTTTGGCGTTGGGAACGGTTGAGCGTCTATGTGCAGGGTATCGTTGATCCAGTGCGGCCACCGCCCACTCCTTTGCCCCAACCTGGGATTGCTATCACCCGCCATCCCACAACCCTGGAGACACAGAGTCCCCCCGCTCCTACCCCGCTCTCTCCCACCCCGACGCCAACTGCCCTAGTCTTGCCCCCGGCGGTCAGCCTGCCTGCCCCTCGCTGGGAGCGTCAGGACATCAACAATTGCGGTCCCGCTGCTCTAGCCATGTTTTTGCGCTATTACGGCTGGGAAGGCGATCAATTCGATATCTCGGCTTTGGTAAAACCGCAGCGCGACGACCGTAACGTCAACGTGGATGAACTGGCATACTACGTCCGCACCCGCGCTGGCTGGCTCAACGTCGAATACCGCGTTGGGGGTGACTTGATTTTGCTCAAACGCTTTTTGGCGGCTGGCATCCCTGTGATGATCGAGGAAAGCTTTTACTTTGAATCGCCTTTTTACCCCAACGATGATCTCTGGGCGGCGCATTACAATTTGCTCACCGGCTACGACGACACAACTGAAACGTTTACCAGTCAGAACAGTTATTACGGGGCAAATCTCAGCCACAGCTACGCCGATCTGCAAAAAGAATGGCAGGTTTTCAACTACCTCTATCTTCTTGTCTTCCCTGCCGAGAAAGCCCAAACCGTGCGCGAGATTTTGGGGGAGGATTGGGAGGTTGCTGTCAACCGCCAAAAAGCCCTCGAACTCGCCCAGCGTGAAACCCAGACCGACCCTGAAAGCGCCTTTGCTTGGTTCAACCTCGGCACCAATCTGGTCTACTTCGAGCGCTATCCCGAGGCCGCCCTCGCCTATGATCAAGCCCGCCAGCTCGGTTTGCCCCAGCGCATGTACCGCTATCAATTCGGTCCTTTTCTTGCCTATTTTCACACCAGCCGGATTGACGATCTGATGGCAATTGTAGAGTATGCCCTCAAGCGCACACCCAATTCCGAAGAAGCTTTGTTGTGGCGAGGTTGGGCGCATTACCGAAAAGGGGAAATACAAAAAGCCATCGCCGACTTTCGATCTGCCTTAGAGCAGAACCCAAATTACCCCGACGCCCAATATGCCCTGAACTTCGTTTTGAACAACCCCTAACCTTGCCCCCTTGCGCGACGTTCGAGCAGCCAATAGGCAAAAGCCATGTTCAACCAAGCGGTTACCTGAACGGCGCGAAAGCCGCCCGGCAGAAGGAGAGCGTTGGCGCGCCAGGCTTCCAAAAAAAGCCATAGGGCAGCCGCAGCAAGCACAAACTGCAAAAACGTCTGCCCGGCAAATTGCCCCCTCCCCAGGCGTTGCCAAAAGAAAACTAAAATCAGCAGGAACCCCAAGGCAGAATAAAGCCCCAGCGGATGTCGTTTTGCTCCGCCCCACTCTATCCCCCATGTTAAATCAGTGGGTGTGCCGTAAACCTCCCCGGCGGCAAACAAAGCCAAACTGAGGAAAACCCCTAACACCGCCAAAAGGGGAGTTAGAGCGTCCAAAGTTTTCCACAAGCTGAGCCTTTGCCGCTGGCCATAGATCGCCATTGCCAGTATGCCCACCAGCCAGCCCGCAAACGGGTCGAGCAAGCCGCTATCCAGCGAGAACAGGTTGAGCGGGGCGCGAGCGAAGAGGGCGAAATGTTGTAGGGCAAAGAACAGGCGTGCCGCCAGCACGCCACTTACTAATCCTAGGAAGACCAATGTGTTGAGCTGAGCCGCCGAAAGGGAATCTTTGGGCAAACGGCGCTCCGCCAAACTCAAACCCAAGTACAAACCCAATAAGGTCAACAGCAGGGGTGTGCGCAAGGCAAGGGGACCGATTTGTAAGATGGGGGCCATTAGGGGGTCTCTCCGAGCAAGGCATCCAGACGGGTGTGCAAGCCGGTTTCGGTGAGCGGTCCGCCCACCACCACCTCGCGGATAAGACCTTGTCGATCAATGAAGAAAGTCGTGGGCAAAGAAAGCACCTGATAAGCTTTCACGGTCTCCCCCCGCACATCCAACAAAATGGGGAACGTTATCCCCTGCTCGGCGAGCAATTGATAGACTTTGGGCAGGCTATCCTGACTGCTGGCATTGACCCCCAGTAACACAAACTCAGCTCCTCTTTGCTCATACAACCTTTGCAGCGTTGGCATCTCAGCGCGACAGGGGGGGCACCATGAAGCCCAAAAATTGACGATCGCGGGCTTACCGCGCAACTGGGCAAGGGTCATCGCTTCCCCTTGGGTGGTTTCTAGGGTAAAGTCTGGAGCGAGAAAGCCTTTGTGAGGGGCGGTCGTGATGGCGGTTGAATTCGCCGCGGCAGGGGAGCGACTGAACCACAGCCACGCCAAGCCCACTATCAAGAGCAAGAATGCCTGCCAACGCTGAGCGGTGAAAACCTGCATAAGCAGAATTATATCGCCGAATTACTCCCGCTTTTAACTGAGTTGAAAATCTTCGCCCTTTCCATTCTGAGTTTGTCCCTGCGGTAAAGGCAAGGGCGGCAGAAGGAACTTATGCTGTTTGCTGGTAGCTGACCTTTGCTGCTCTGCTGAACCTTAAAATTTGATGATAATCTCCCAAATAAGGGATTTATTGTCTTAAATATGATAAAATTTCTATTAAATAAATTGACAGATACTAGTCACAATCATTTGTCGGTGTTCACTTTATAAGGAGGTTAATATGGACAA
>CAKZNJ010000065.1 GCA_937129505.1 uncultured Anaerolineae bacterium
CATAGTGCTTGGCTTTGCCTGCGGATCAAACTCCATCCATAGCTGCCGCGCCCACTCGGCTAACATTCTCTGCTCGACCGGCGAAGCAGTCACCGTCCCTTGCCCCCGAAAGGTTAGTTTTCCTGCCGGTGTTTGCGCCTCAAAAGGAGCATATCTTTGCCGGAATGTCTCAAGCTCTGAACGCCGCTCCCGCCCCACGAAGGGTAATGTGGTCAGGGGCAGCTCGCATTGACCATAGGCAAGGACATCGTCTTGCACCATAATCGTCTGACAAACTCCGCCTTCATCCCCCTCCCATCTCAAAAGCGGCTCCTTGCCTTCAAGGTTACCCCCTAGAGCTAAGCGTACATCGCTACCGCTGAGATCCGTATGGAATACATATTGTTTCCCCTCTGCCTCAAGGATCACGCGAAAGCCCGGCGTAATCACTTGCGCGCACAGGATACCTGGTGTCTCGATTCCAAGGCAAGCATCTTGCCATTCCACCGCTTCGTAGCGGATAACTCGAATCTCCTCAGGTAGTTTGCCAAGCTGAGCAGCCAGCAGTTGCTGAGCTGAGAGGACCGCCCCCGGTAAAAAGCGCAAAATTGATCCGTCTTCGCTCACTCGAAACTCGTATTGAACTCCCTCCCCCAAAATGACCCCCTGGTAGCCTTGGATGATCACCTCAGCACACATCTCGTCTTCTTGGGGTAAACCAAGACAACTATTGGGGAATTGGCGTGATTCGACAGAGAAAACATCCAATTGCTCCACAGGCACGCCAAGCTGTTGTGCTAACGTCTGGCGAGCCACTTCAACCGCTGGAGCAGAGACCGGCGTGCTGGGCATGGGTTGGGGTGTCTGTACTTCTGGCGAAGGAGCCGCAACCATCGGACTACAAGCACCGCTCAGGCTCACAAAGGCTAGAATGATCAACATACAGAGGAGATAAGCGAATTTTTTCATGAAAACTCCTTTGGTGGCACTTTATTTTTCAAAAAAACAGTCCTTCAAACGAATAGGCTTATGGTAAAAACGCCCTTCACCGAAAATTCGTTCCTAAAATGTGGAAAACGAACCATCCTTTTCATCATCCTACCGCCAATCATACCTTCTTTTCGGCATTTTATAAAAGGCAAAATCGATTTAGAGGTTTCCTCATAAAAGGAATGATCAGAAAATCAAATATAATAGCCTTTATGAACATCCGAGAAGCAAAACTGCGAAACGAAATTGCCCAAATTGCTCAACAATTAGCCAAAACCGGCTTAGCCCGCTCCAGTGACGGGAATATCTCCGTCCGATTATCCAACGATAAAATCTTGATCACTCCCGCCGGTGCATATAAAGCATGGCTGGAACCCCAAGAAATGGTTAAGATCGACTTGAACGGTAACCTTCAGCCGCGCCATTCCGATATGAGACCCTCGTCAGAGTACCTCATGCATCTGGCTGTCTATCGTCAGCGGCCGGACATCCAAGCAGTCATTCATGCTCACCCTCCGATGGCAGTTGCCTTGACGTTGGTCGGACAGCCTTTCCCAGCCGACCTTGTCCCAGAAGGCTTAACGGCATTGGGTGAAGTCCCGACTGTGCCGTATGCGCGCCCAGGCACAGCCCAGATGGGAGAGCAGCTCAAGCCTTATCTAAGCAAACACGATGCCCTTTTATTAGATCATCACGGCAGCCTAACGGTTGGAAAAACCTTAAAAGAAGCATTAATTAAACTCGAACGGTTAGAAGCAATTGCCCAACTTTGGATGCTTGCCAACAAAATCGGCACGATCATCCCCCTGCCTGCGGAAGAATTGGATTTTTTGAAAGAAGTCGGCATACGCCAAGGGCAACATCCCCTAAAAGGTGAGCCTTTGGGCTGAATCTAACTCTGCAAGATCGCGAAAGGTTACCGCTCATGATTCGAGCCTTAGTTTTTGATGGGTTAGGTGTAAATCCTTTATCAGCGGTTTTTTCGGGATGAATTTCTTTGCTCCTTTGGAAGGCGCTTTCCGACGATGGACAGGGATTGCTTTCTTTGCTGTTACTCTCTCCAGTATTACCTTGACGCCTTTGGTGATGTTCTGGTGGATCAA
>CAKZNJ010000066.1 GCA_937129505.1 uncultured Anaerolineae bacterium
TGGGGTAGAAGCCGACATTGCTGATTGTGCGCTTAACCCTTTCGAGTTCATCGGCTGTGCGGGCTTCTTCTTTACGACCAAAAAGGTAACCCACATATACGCCGTTCCCTTCGTTGACGACCGGGATCATCGCTTTCCCCGTGATATCCCCGCCGACAATTAATACCTGAGCTTGATATTGAGTGGCGGCATTCAGAAACTTGCGGAATACCTGCTCAGAACCATGAAAATCTGACCCGTATAAAATGCGGATAATTTTCGAACCGCCAAATATATCACTAAGTTTCATCGTTTTCTCCAGGACTAGGGCGAAAATCCTTCACCCGAGATTTCATATAACCAAATTCTCTTTACTTCTAAGCAGAGAAGAGTAGCGGGTGAGCTGCTCTCCTCTCAACGGGGAGGGGAAGCCCTCTCCCCTCCCCAAGAAGAAAAGGGGTGAGGGCTTTGGCAGATCAAGTCGGGGAGAGCAACCTCCCTTTCCAATCGAACCTAAACCGGTGGAATAGATTGGAAAGTCCAATTGATATCGATGCCTTCGTTCTTTAGACGATAAGCTCGCGCTGCGTAGAAAACGATCAGGCCGCTGATGATGAAGCCCGCCAGCGTCCCTAAGGTGCCCACGCCAATGCGGCCACCCACAGCGGGGAAAGCAAAGGAAGCGATGATCATCCACAACAGGTAGGCAAGTGTAATACCGCCCACAATTGTGACCACTGGCACATTTCCGATCTTGCGGCGCACAAAGGCGGAAGCGTTCTCAAACAAATCCGGTTTGAGATAGGGGAAGAGGGTCATTGCCGTGACCGGCACCAGTTGGGTACAAACAGCGAAGAAGACGAAATTCAACTGGGCACCCATCACACCGCCTAACGCCGAGTCGATCACCCCAATTTCAGCGATGATGGTGATGATGGCGATAGCCACAATCGGGCTGTGCAGTTTGGGATGAATGTAGCAGACCTTTTCGGGGATCAAGCGGTCGAAGGACCAGGCAAAGATGATGCGGCTGCAGTAGAAGAAATAGGTCTGCGCCAGATTGATCAGGGTATACACCCAGCCCAACAGGACAATCAACAGGAGCGGGAAGCTGGGTCGGAGGATAGCTGCATAGAAAATAATCCATGGCATGGTCAAGCCCTCGTAGCCCGACTGGCTCAAATAGCTTTCGGCGGCGATCCACTCCAAGGGGACAAGCCGCTGCA
>CAKZNJ010000067.1 GCA_937129505.1 uncultured Anaerolineae bacterium
TGACTAGGACAACGGTAAAAATCATGCTCAAGGTCGAAGCGAGCAGCAAGGGGTAGTCTCCGATTGCAGTAGCACGAGAGATTAACGCCCCAATACCGGTGGCTGAAATCGTCTGCCCGCCAAAATGGACGTATTCAGCCACAATGCTTGCATTCCATGCCCCACCGCTAGCGGTAATCGAACCGGTAATCAAATAGGGGAAGAGGGCAGGCAGAATAAGGGTGCGCCATCTATCCTTTGCAGAGAGTTGAAGCAGAGAGGAGGTATATTTTAAGTCTTGGGGGATCGCGCTAGCGCCGGCGATGATATTGAATAGCAAATACCATTGGGTGCCCATCAACATAAGTAGGATGGCAGCCACGTTGAGTCCACCACTGACGTGAATGAGGAACATGAGAATTATTGGGAATATGGCGGTCGCAGGGATAGCCGCTGCGATTTGAATGATGGGTTGGATAAAGCGGGCAAGCTTTGGTTTAGTGCCGATGATCACCCCCATCGGGATTGTCCAGCATAGGGCGATGAGCAGGGAGGTAGTGACCCGTAAAAACGTTGCCAATAGACCTAGCCCGATTTCGATCCATTGCGAGAGCGAGAGGGAAATTAGCATAAAGAAAGAGCGATAGCCTCCATATCCGATGATTCCAAATACCAAAGCGAAGAAAACGATCAGACTGAGGGATAGCCCTTTTTGCTCCTCAGGAGAAGAAGAGGGCGGGGGTGATTTTTTTAGCAGATAGGAATCAATCCGCTCTGTTAGCGGGGCTGAGATAGACTTCCTCAGCCAATCGTACAGGCGTGATTTGTACAAGACGTCGTAAAACCATGAAGTTGGCGGATTATCGCCTTCCACCATTTCGAGTTTGAAGCGGTCGCTCCAAGCTAGCAAGGGTCTCCAAATAAATTGGTCCAATGCAACGATGGTGATGATTAAAGTAAATAATCCCCAAAAGATTGCTCGGGTGTCTCCTTGATTGGCTGCTTCTTGCAAAAAGGCGCCTAAACCGGCTAGACGAAAGTCCCGATTCCCGACGGTAAAAATTTCTGCTGCCATCAGGAAAAACCATCCGCCCGCGAAGGACATAATGCTGTTCCAGATCAGGCTGATCATGCCAAAAGGCAGTTCCAGGCGTTTGAATCTGAGCCAGGTATTCAAACGAAAAATTGCACCGGCTTCGCGCAACTCATTCGGGATCGTCGTCAGAGACTGATACCATCCAAAGGTCATGTTCCAAACTTGGCTGGTAAAAATCAGCACGATTGAAGCCAATTCAGCGGCAATTGCCTGAGGAAGAAACGCGCTCAAACTGAGCAGGACGACGGGCAAGAAGGAGAGGATCGGCACAGACTGCAGGACATCCAGCAGGGGCAGGAGAATTAATTCAGCGCGTCGATTATAAGCTGCCGCACGACCATAGGTCAGGGTAAAAAGTAAGGATAGCAGATAGGCTGCGAACATTCTGCCTACGGAGAGCAAGGTGTACCATGGGAGGTTAGAGGTAGAGAGTGAAATCTCTGGCCCTGCGATCTCTTCTGGCGCAAGAAGGGCAAGTCGAACTCCCCCATAAAGGAGACTGGCGATGAGTAAGAGAACGATCACATCCCCAAGGGTGAAAGACCGTTCCAAACGTTTCTGTGGAGGCAGAAGGTAACGTAGGACTCCCATGGCATCACCTCAAAAATCAACCCCGCCTACCAATCTAGGCGGGGTTGGAGGGATGCGTGGGTCTAAACCCCACCTAGCTCATAGCGATGGGTTGTAATTTTGTTCGTTGATGATCGATATCTAGATCAGAAACTGTCTCATCCATACCGGCAACAGACAAACTGTGTGAGGATACTATACTCATCTCCCTATCGTTTGTCAAGGATTTTTGGATTTGCAGTTTTACATGTCGGTGAGATAAGCTATCCCCACCGTACCCGGTCCAGCGTGGGTACCGATGACAGGGCTAACAGTTGAAAAGATCTTCTCTGTCGGGTTCAGGCGGCGGTTGACTTCTTCTAGCAACTCACGGGCTTCTTCTTCGGCATTGGCGTGTAGCGTGGCAACTCGAATGGGGGTTTTGCCCTTTGTCCTTTCTTCAACAATCTCTACCAACCGCGCAAGTGATTTCTTGCGCGTTCGCACCCGCTCTAGGGCTTCAACACGGCCGCCGCGCACTTCAAGAAGCGGTTTGATGTTGAGGGCTGTCCCCAAAAAGCGGCTCCCTCCCCCGATGCGCCCGCCGCGATGGAGAAACTCCAAGGTATCCACTGCAAAGACCACGCCAGTATGGTTGCGCACCTCTTCAGCTAAGCGCTTACACTCCGCTAAGCCAGCCCCATCTTGAGCTGCACGAGCAACGGTTAGCACTTGGAAGCCCATCGCCATCGCAGTGCTATACGAGTCGACAATTTCGATCGAGGCACCCGGCAACATCCCTTTGGCTTGCACGGCCGAGTCGATCGTCCCAGAAAGTTTGGCAGAAATTAAGATGGCAATGATTTCCTTCTCTTGATCGAATAATGACTGAAAGATTTTTTGAAAGTTGGGAATGGTCACCTGCGAAGTTGTGGGCATAACGCTGGCCGTTTTGAGGCGTTGATAAAATTCATCGGGCTGGATGTCTACGCCGTCTTGATAGGTTTGATCTCCCCAGATAAGTTCCTGCGGAGCGACAGTGATTTGATATTGTTTGAGTAGATCTTCGGGGATATAAGCAGTGCTATCGGTAACAACAGCTACTTTTGACATAATAAAACCTCCTGAGATAATCATCTACTTTGATGGCATAATTCAGTTTGCTGAACTCATAAATTATTAAACCCCTTAATTTAGAATTGGTTGCAATTGAAGAGAGCCTATAAAAAATTTCCTCTTGACCATTCGTTGCTTAGCGTTTACAATCCAAAGTTGCTATGTTTATAGGCATTGGATGCTTCATTAAATAAAGAATGTTCGAGAGTCTAACCGATCGACTAGAATCAATCTTCAAGCAACTTCGCCGCCACGGTAAGCTGACCGAAAAAGAGGTTGATGCGGCATTACGGGAAGTGCGCTTGGCTTTGCTCGAAGCTGATGTAAATTATGGCGTCGTCAAGGATTTCATCAGCCGAGTTCGAGAACGAGCTGTTGGTGCAGAGGTCTCGCGCGCCTTGAATCCAGCCCAACAAGTGATCAAAATCGTCCACGAGGAGCTGATCAACACCCTTGGGACTGCTGAACGGTTGAACCTTAGCGGAGAGAAACCGCGGGCTGTTCTGCTCGTTGGCTTACAAGGCTCTGGAAAGACAACCGCCGCGGCGAAACTTGCCCGTTTGCTGCGCTCACAAGGTGAGCGCGTGATGTTGGTGGCTGCCGACCCTTACCGACCTGCCGCGGTCAAACAGCTTCAAACCCTTGGAGAACGCCTCGATGTCCCCGTCTATTATGAAGAAGGTTTGAAGCCAGAGCAATTAGCGGGGAAGGCCCGCCAGAAAGCTGCCCAAGGGGGATACTCAACCTTGGTTTTGGATACAGCCGGTCGTTCTCAGCTCGATCAAGCCCTGATGGATGAACTGGATGCCATTCGTCATCAGGTGAAACCGGTCGAAACCTTGTTGGTTGTAGACGCTATGATCGGTCAGGAATCGGTCAATGTGGCGAAAGGTTTTCGGCAAGTGATCCCCTTAACGGGTTTGATACTGACCAAGATGGATGGAGATGCCCGCGGTGGTGCAGCAATTTCAATCCGTTCGGTAACAGGTGTGCCGATCAAGTTTATCGGGACCGGCGAAGCGCTCGATGCGTTAGAGATTTATGAGCCCTCCCGCTTGGCTTCACGGATCTTGGGCATGGGAGACGTGATCGGATTAATCGAAAGAGCTGAAGCCGCTTTTGACGAGAAAACCGCCCGCGAGCAAGCTTCTCGTATCATGGAAGGGGAATTCACCCTTGAAGACTTCGCGCAACAACTGCGTCAGATCAAACGGATGGGCCCTTTGACCCAAATCCTAGAAATGTTGCCCAGTGGAATGGGTCAATTGGCGCGGCAAATCTCTCCCCAAGAAGCCGAAAAACAGCTTAAAATTACGGAAGCAATTATCAACTCGATGACTCCTCTTGAGAGAAGGCGGCCAGATATTCTAAACGCC
>CAKZNJ010000068.1 GCA_937129505.1 uncultured Anaerolineae bacterium
GAAACCAACCCCAAAGATATCCCCAATACGCCCGGCTAACCAAAACAAGAAAGTGTTGATCAGCAAGGTGAAGAGACCCAAGGTGAGCAAGATCAAAGGGCAGGTGAGGAGCTTTAAGATTGGCCCAAAGAAAGCATTGACCACGCCGAAGATTAAGGCTAGGATCAAGATTGCTAGCCAGCCCGTGGTTTGGGGGTGAATGCCGGGCACAATGCGGATGGCTACATAGAGAGCCACGGCGTTGATCAATAGACGAATCAGAAGACGAGACATCGATTTACTCCTTTATCTTTCTAATATGTTCACGCAGAAATTGACGCGCAATACGCATTGCTTCAGGTTGGCGGTAATTCCCCATCCATAGGCGGCTGAAATCAATCAGGCTAGGGACATCAGTTCGATGCCCGATGGATAGGAACAAGGGTTTCTTTTCCTTCTGAGCGTAGACAGCGATGCCAACAGTTCCATCGGCATCAGCTACCCACTCCAAATGGGGATCATCGCTGGGTTGAATGTGGTTGCCGGGCAACAGCGATTGTGCCAAGCCGATGGTAGGGTAATCCAAGAGCACGCCTAAATGGCTCGCTAAGCCACAGCGGCGGGGATGCGCCAGCCCATGTCCATTCACTACTATTACGTTTCCAACCCGATTCAGTTGCGCAATTGCCTGCAATATCGCAGGGGCTTGGTGGAAGGCTAGGAATCCGCTCTGGTATGGAAAGGTCAGCGGCGCAGATGCCACCGTGATTTCAAGATACGGCGGTTTATCTCGGTAAACAGTGATGGCAACAGCAAAAACACGATCTCGGTTGGCTGCGCTTGCGATGGCTGTGATCCTGTTTTGCTGGGGGGCTGGCAAGGGGGAGATAATGACCGCCTGACGATACCTGTCTTGAAGCTGTTGGGCCTCCTCAGGGGAGACATTCCACGGATGGTTGATGTGAGGTGTTAAGCCCATCTCATTCCGTTTACCCTAGTAAGCGGAGAGCGTTCCAGCTTGACGAGCGTACCGTTCTGCCCAGCGATAGAGACGATAACCGATGAAAGGCATAAAGATTCCGAAGAGAGTGACGATCACGAATTCAATTTCAAAAGGGGCAAGCTCAGGAAAACCCGCCGGAAAACCCATCAGCGCCGAGCGAAACGCATCGACGCAATAGGCGTTAGGGAGTAAGCGGGAGAAGAAGCGGAGGAAAGGAGGTAAAGCCGAGAAGGGAAAGAAATTGGCGCACAGGATCAGAAAGAAAAATTGTAAGAAATTCGCCGCAGTTTGGGCGGCTTCTTTGATGCGGATGGTCAGGGCAGCGAAGGCAAAACCGATGCCAAAAGTGCCGCTTAGGGACATTAGCAAGAGATAAAGTCCCAATAAGGGGTTTTTCAGCGGCAGATCACCGATCATTGAACTCATTAGAATTGCTGCGGTGAGGCTCAACAATCCTGTCCATAGTAGCGTATTGGTGACTCGGGCGATCAAGTTTAGAAATTTATTCGCTGGGGAGAGATAAAGTTGTTCTAGGGTGCCTTGCACTTGCTCGTGGCGGATGTTATAGCCGATTGTCCACAGCGTATCGCTAAGGAACATGAAGAGGATGAAGCCGTAAACGGCTACTCCAGAATAATGAAAAGACGTCTGAGCAGGGCTAAGGGAAGGGTTGCGAAAACCCGAAAACATCAAGCCACCCAAGGTGAAGATCGTCACAACTAGGAAAACCTGCCCAAACGAAGCGACAAATTCCACTGGGTAACGGCTGAGGATGATCAGTTCTTTGCGCGCCATTGCCCAAAAGGTGTGCCAGTGGTTTTTAAGCGCTGAATGGATGCCCGATATCATCTTAGAACTGTCCAACGCCTTCGTTCTTTCTGACACTCGTTTCAACTTGACTGAATACCCAATAGCCAAAGAGCGGGGCAAGAAGCAGAAAGCCCCATAAAACAGCCAGATCGAAATACCACTTGCCCAAGAAAAAACCAGTGCCTAACAAAGCAGAGCGCACGCCATTCGTCATCCACGTCGGTGGAAAGAGGAGGGCAATCGCTTTGAGCAGCGGCGGAAAGATGGTGATGGGAAAGAAAACCCCCATCAGAAAGCTCACCGCCCATTGCATCAATCCAACCAGAGCATTGGCTTCTTTGACTTTTAAGATGACTGCGCCGTAGAGCAAAGTCAAACCATAGAGGGGTACAAAGCCTATCAAAATGAAGATTAAAGCCAACCCCAGCTCACCTTGCAGGGGGTTAAAGCGCAAGATCACTGCTCCAAGGAAATAAGCTGTCAGAGCGGCGAAGAGTCCCCTTCCACAACTGTAGAGGGCGGTACCCGCAGCAATCCAGATGCGATGAACTGGCGCTAAATACAATGCTTCGAGGGTGCCTGACTCTTGTTCCCAGCGCAACCAGTATGCCACATGCCAAAAAGCCAAAGAGACAATGGTAAAAACGCTCGAACCGATCAGTAAATAGGCGACATAGTTTGCCGTGCCTGTGTTGCGTTGGAAAGCCGCTGCGGCATTTTCTTCTCCGCTTGCTCTGCCGAGAAGGATTGGCATGGCTGCAAAGACAATGGGAATGAAGGTGTCTAAGACCAACTGACCCGGATATCGGGTGATGGTCAGGAAGCGCATCCTAGCGCTTGCTAAGACAATCGAGAGGGTAGATTGCCAGCTTGGTTGACTCATGTCCGCACGCGAGTGTCTTCGGCCAAGGTTCGACCCGTTTTAGCGATGAAAACATCCTCTAAGGTTGGCTCTTCGGGGATAACTTTCTGAATGCGCGCGCCGTTTTGAGACAAAACTCGAATCAGGTCGGGGAGGATATCACAACCGTCGTCACTGACAACGGTCAGCAAGGTGGCGCCATTCTTCGCAGAGCGGCTGGCGCGGCTGACATCTGGCAGTCGGCGCACCTGATCTACTGCGTGCGCCGGGATGACGCCCTCGATGTGGATGACGCGGCTGGTGCGCAGAGAGGCTTTT
>CAKZNJ010000069.1 GCA_937129505.1 uncultured Anaerolineae bacterium
TACCTCCCTGCGGATGCCCCATGGCGAACGGGGCAAGGTGGTTGAGGTCAAGGTTTTCACCCGCGAAGAGAACTCGGATCTCTCGGCAGGGGTAGACAAGATGGTGCGTGTTTCGGTCGCTCAACGCCGCAAGATCACCGCCGGCGATAAAATGGCAGGACGGCATGGTAACAAAGGTGTTGTATCAAAAGTCGTTCCGGTTGAGGATATGCCTTTCTTGGATAACGGCGAGCCAGTAGATATTATCCTTAACCCACTTGGGGTGCCGGGGCGCATGAATATCGGACAGGTCTTGGAAACACACCTAGGGTGGGCGGCTCATCGTTTGGGATTTAGAGCGATCACTCCAGTGTTTGATGGGGCTTCCGAAGATGAAATCGAAGCTGAGTTGGCGCGAGCTTGGTTGATTGACCAAGCTTGGAAGGAGACGGGGGAGAAAGCTTGGGAATGGTTAAAGAGCCAAGAGTATGATCCGAGCATGGTAGAGGACGATGAAGAAGTCCGACGTTACTATATGGAACAATGGCTCGGAGACCGCGGCTATGATGTATATCGGATTATCTCCGATACCTTGTATGCGCGCCGAGCCGTTTTTGCAGAGTATTTGAAAGATAAGGGTTTTGATCCCAACAAAATTTTGTTTTTTGACGATCGCTCTGCCGTTCCCCCTGAGCGTCGTAAAACACTCGATACCAATGCTGTGACAGCGTGTTTGCAATTGTGGCTGGAGAGTCTAGGCGAAGAGGTAAACGGCTCCTCGCCAGAAGAGATACGCAAGCAAGCGGAGGAAAAAATGCTCCAAAGCGGCTTGCCTGTGCCGAGCTTGGGCAAGCAGATTCTGCGTGATGGAAAGACAGGGGAGGCTTACGACCAACCCGTGACCGTCGGTGTGATGACGATGCTCAAATTGCACCACTTGGTCGAGGATAAAGTGCATGCTCGCTCTACGGGTCCGTATAGTTTGGTTTCTCAGCAACCGCTGGGTGGTAAAGCGCAATTTGGCGGTCAGCGGTTCGGCGAAATGGAAGTGTGGGCATTGGAGGCTTACGGCGCCGCCTATACCCTGCAAGAAATGCTGACGGTAAAATCGGATGATGTGCAAGGGCGGGTGAAAACCTATGAGTCGATTGTGAAAGGGGAACCAATTGAGGAACCAAGCATCCCGGCTTCATTCAAGGTGCTTGTCAAGGAATTGCAGAGTTTAGCCCTAGCGGTTGAAGCCGTGACCGATACAGGGGAGATCATCCGCTTTGGCAAAGACGAAGAACGAGCTCGTCCGATTAAACCACCGACAGGTTTGTTGGATATTGGCGAGGGATTTTAGAAAAAGATCGAGAAATTTTTTACAAGTTCTTGACGATCTCAAATGCACGTGGTAAAATCCCCCTTCGCCGTTTAATGATAGGATAATTTGACAGACAATTGAATCGGCATTCGAAGTGGTTTCAAGGTGAGGCCATCGTAGGTTGGATGGCCTCCCTTGATGGAAGAGAATTTTTTGTAGATTGTTTTTGTGGAGGCAAAGGTGCCAACAATTAATCAACTTGTGCGCAGAGGACGCCAGTCGAAAAAAGAGAAAAGCAAAGCACCTGCTTTACTCTATACATTGAATTCGATGAAGCAACAACGCAAGCGGCAGGCGAAAGGCGCGCCTCAAAAGAGAGGCGTTTGCACGGTTGTGCGTACCATGACGCCGAAAAAGCCGAATTCAGCGCTGCGGAAGATTGCTCGTGTGCGGTTGACTAATGGCATCGAGGTAACTGCGTATATTCCGGGCGAAGGGCATACCCTGCAGGAGCACTCGGTGGTATTGGTGCGCGGCGGTCGTGTCAAGGACTTACCGGGTGTCCGTTATCATATTGTGCGCGGTTCATTGGATACGACTGGCGTAAACAATCGCAAGCAAGGGCGTTCCAAATATGGCTCAAAGCGCCCGAAATAGACGCTGTGTAGCGGAGAACGAGAAGCGCTGAGGATTAACTTGTGGTGATGGAGAGATAGCATGGCTCGACGTAACAAACCCGAACGATTCGAAATTCCCCCCGATGTGCGTTATCACAGCGTGGAAGTTCAATCGTTCATTA
>CAKZNJ010000070.1 GCA_937129505.1 uncultured Anaerolineae bacterium
CGCAGCCCGTTCGGCATCAACAACCTGCCTGATGACCGCCCAACCACCTCCACACTACGCGCGTATGATATTGTGATTTGGTCAGCACCGGGTGATTCCCCAGGTCTAATCGAAGTCGGTTCAGTTATCTCTGATTACCTCGAATCTGGTGGCAATCTCTTTCTAAGCGGCGAAGATATCGCATACCTAGATGCAGGAGGACCTAGCTTTTTCCTCCCTCAATACTATTTGCAAGAGCAAATGGGTATCTTCTATAATGATGAAGGTTTGTTAACTCCCTTATTCGGTAAGGCAGACACACCTTTTTCAGGCTTGCAGATATCTCTGAACACAGCCGATAGCGCTCAGCAACAGACCCACCCCGATTCGGTCATTCTATCGAATACCTTACGCAGCAAAACTGCTCTGACCTGGGACCAGGGCGAAATAGGTGGAATTGCTTCGAGCTACTGCGTGCCCTTTAAAGCCATCTGGCTAGGTTTTGGCTTTGAAGGGTCCGGTCCTGAAGCAAACCGTAAAGACTTGCTGCAACGAGCAATCGATTGGTTCAGCGGCGAAAAGGAAAGTTACGCTCTATTCACCCAATTCCACCAAAATTCTAGGGTTGCTCAACCCGGGCAAGTCGTCACGGGAACATTTCGCATTGTCAACCGTGGCACCCAAGCGGACACATATCAGCTAGAAATTCAGGGAGCAATATGGAACACCTCCATGAAGCTACCAAATGGACAATCCTTCACGAACTCCTCGCAACTAAGCCTCTCGCCTTGCCAATCGGCAATTCTAACCGCTACGGTCCAGGTCCCCCCCTCTGCAACCCGCCATCAGTTTTCGACTTTTACCCTAAAGGTCACCAGCCAAAACTTGCCCGCCGTTCAAGACACGCTGACAATGACTGCTAAAACACCTGCTCCAATCCTTGTTGTGGATGATCAGGTTTGGTACGATTATTTGGATCACATCACCACACCATTTGATGAATTCGCCATTCCTTATGACATTTTTGTCACCCGCGGTTTCCACCAAAGCCCAACAACCGACACATTAAGGATGTATCCTGTGGTTCTCTGGACAACCGGATACGATTGGTATTTTACGCTCTCATCCGAAGATGAAGCGCGATTGTCAAAATATCTAGACCACGGTGGCGGATTACTTCTTAGCAGTCAGGATTTACTAGACCTTCGACAAGGGAGTGACTTCTTACATAAAAAATTAGGGGTGGGAATCTCCTCGCTTTCCGTAACTTCCACCCAAGCCATCCCTCTACTTCAAAATCCCCTAAATCTTCCACCACAATCCGCACCCCTTAACTTCCCTTACCAAAATTGGAGCGATAGCATCTCACCTACCCATCAATCCATTCCGCTTCTAATGGATCAGAATTTAAACATTGTTGGAACCCTCCATCCCCCATCGAATGCGCGCTCAGCTTTCTTTGCCATTCCGCTCGAAACGCTTCCGGAAGAGCCGCGCAAACTGCTCCTTCAACGGGCAATCTTTTGGTTGAGCCCATTCGGCGAAAGCCAGTTTGATATCCCCCCTGCTGTGTTGAAAGGTGGAGACTTACCGATCACCATTCGATTAACGCGCCGCATCAGCAGCCCTGCGATGGATCGCTTTGTTCTGCTGATTCCAGCTCACACCACTCTGGTACAATCGAACATTCGCGGTCCTTGGTCTTATTCTGCGGCTGATAACGCTCTTGTCTTTCAGGGCATTCTCCCCGTTTCTCAGCAAGTGAGCTTATCAGCCACTTTACATATATCAGAAAACATTCCCGAGGACACGATCATCTCGCTCGAAGGAAGTTTCTTTGACACGCAAGGTTTGGTAACAAAATACGCTCATCCTGTCTTGGTAAATCAGCCATTTCTAAAGATTTCCAAAGAATGGTCTCCGAAAAAAGCTTATCGTGGCGATATGATTGATTTCAACTTGACAGTTACCAACCAAGGCGTGGTTCCTGATCAGACGATTATCACCGAAACCCTCTCAGAACAATTACAACTTCTTCCGGAATCGGTTAGGGCGAATCTAGGCACATGGCAGACACTTAGCGAAGGTTTTGTTTGGCGAGGAGAATTAGCCCCTCAACAAAGTGCCACAATCCACTATCAGGCTCAGCTCACTCATCCTTCAACTCGCGGATTTGCATACACTCGCTCGGATATCCATGATCACTCAGGGAATTACCTAGCTTTCGCAAAAATCATCACCAATTGGCTCTATTATTTTCCCTTTATCGGCAGGTGAGTTCTGCAAAATGCATCGAAAAAATCAGCCTATTCTTCGTTGCTCTTTTCTGAACCCTCTAGGGTTCTATTTGATGCTGACACTTGTGGCTACTTCGCAAATATTTTGCCGTTTGTCTCCTCGTTCATTCTTTCCGACACCGATCCCAACCCAAACACATACTCCATCTCCATCAGCCACCTCGACAAGAACACCCACCTTGCTACCTACCTTTACCCCCACTTTTACCCCCACAGCCACTCCCACCTTGACACCTACTGCTGTTTGGCTCGTCTCTCCAGAAACCCCGATTCCTGCTAGTTTTCCCATCCTAGATTTGGGCACTGCTAGCTTAGCTTCTGCAATTACCGAGTATCGAATTCCCCCCTTGGTAGATTTCAAATGGCATCCAACTCAGTTTCTGCTTGCCGGCGCAACCAATTATTCGATATACCTCATTGACCCCTATAACCCTCAAAACCAAACGATCATTTCAGTGGATCAAGGTTTAGCTACCTTCGATTTTAGCCCTAGTGGCAAGTGGCTTGTCACCGGTCACCGCTTCGGAGAGAATGTTGAAAACTTTTATGGCAACGTTCAGGTTTGGCTGGCACCGAACTTTCCCCGGGTGGCTTTCTTTGGAGACAATCGTGCGGTCAACCAAATCCAATACACCGCCGATGGCAGTTCGGTCGCCATTGCTTACAGCACCGTTGCCGACGCTGAGAATGCGATACAATTTCGAGACGCCATTAGTTGGGAAATTCTTTCTACGATCCGAACTGGCAATCTTGTTTCTATGGCGATTTCTTCCAATGGAAAAGCACTGATTACGATCCCTGACCGCTATTCCATCAAAGTTTGGGATTTAGAAAAGGAAACCGTAAGTTATTCCTTGCCTACTTCCTTCAGTGGGGCAGCCAATTGTCTGGCTATTTCCCCCGATAATTCGCTTTTCGCCACCGGCCATTACGATGGTTCAATTATTCTCTGGGATTTAGAAAAAGGTGAACGCCTTCGTTCGATGCAAGGGAGCGGTGTTATTGAGAGCTTAGCCTTTAGCCCGAATGGTCAACTCCTCGCATCGGGAACCAGCTATCATTCAACGATCATTCAAATCTGGTCTGTCGCTTCTGGGGAGAAATTACGCGATCTTGAGGGTCATCTTCGCGGAGTCAATTTTGTTGCTTTTGCTGCGAACGGACAATTGCTTGCCTCCGCTTCTTATGATGGCACAATTTGGTTATGGGGGGTTCGACCTTAATCTTTTCCAATCAAACGAACTTCCAACTCGCACCCTGACTGGCTGTTACAGCAAAGACTTGCCCTTTTATCGAGGTGCGGTTGGTATAGAGTTGATCCAGTTGCTCAACGAATTGGCTTACTACTGATTGATCCACCATATTGACTGTGCACCCCCCAAAACCCGCACCGGTTAGCCTTGCCCCATAACATCCCGATAATTGCTTTGCAATTTCGACCATGATATCTAGATTGGGGTGGCTGACATTATAGTCGTCACGCAAGCTATAGTGACTGGCATACATCAAAGCGCCAAATGCCCGCCGATCGTTATTGCGCAGAGCAGTTACTGCCGAGTAAACCCGCGCGATCTCCTTGACAACATGTTCAGCCCGGCGCTGCACTACAGGCGGCAAAAACTCACGATACGCCGCAAATTCCACTGGCGAGATGTCCCGCAAAGACTTTAGGGTTGGGATGTAGCGCTGCAGCATACGCACTGCCTCTTCACATGTCGCTCGCCTTTCATTATAGTCTGATGAGGCTAAAGATCTTTCCACTCTAGAGTCGGCAATTACAATCATACAATCCTCAAAAAAACGGAGGGGCATCCACTCTAGGCTTCTGGTATCAAAAAACAAAACATGGCCCTCCACGCCACACACGCTTGAGAACTGATCCAATAAACCACAAGCTACCCCAACAAACTCATTTTCCGCTTTTTGACAATCTTGTGCTAGTTTCATGGGTTCAATTTGCCAGCCACCAAAAGCGCTCCACAGGGTCGCAAAAGCCACTTCGACTGCAGCGGATGAGCTCAACCCCGCACCAATGGGGATACTTGAAGAATATACCGCTTGAATCCCACTGACATCGAGCTGCTTCTGTAAAAGCACCCAAGCAACCCCTGCCGGGTATAAAGCCCAACGCGGTAAAGGCTTACCGCTTTTATCTTTCCGTTCGAATATGCTCTGAAAGGTAAAAACAACCTCCTCACTCAAATCCAAGGCAATCAAATGCACTTCCGGCAATTCTATTTTGCGGGCGATAATACCGACTTCGCGATCAATCGCCATTGGCAACACGACGCCGTCGTTGTAATCCACATGTTCTCCCAAGATATTGACTCTGCCAGGCGCACGAGCAAATACTTGTGGCTGCGCTTGAAATCGCTCAACAAATTGTTGATACAGTTTATCTTCCGCGATCACAAAATCGCCCTTTCTATCCATAAGATAATATAAACGATTACCCCAAGAAAAAGAAGTTGGACAAGGACAATCGGTAATAATTTTCTTAGGATTAAGCCTTCTTTGCCTATCAGACCACTCGTACTGGTGCCCACGATGATTTTTGCCGGCGCTAAGGTTGAGCCGATTGAAGCCGCAGTGGTCTGAGAAGCCATTATCAACGCTGTTGGATAACCCAAGATTTGGGCGACTTGCATTTGCAACGGAGCAAAAAGAACGTTCGAATTCGTATTGCTGCCGCTTAGAAACGCACCAATCGCCCCAATTAACAAGGAAACCAAAGGATAAATATTTGCCAACCATGCGCTCAAGGTTTCTGCAATGATAGTGGTCATGCCACTCATTTGCATCAGGATAGACATGGTCACCATAGCCCATACCCCCACCGTAGTTGGCAGCAATTTATGGGCTAATTTCCCAGCAATATACTTTACTGCATCCTTTTTTATCCGACCGAGATATCCAAACCAAATCGCCATCAGTAGAATTGCATAAAAAAGGACAACGCCAGGGTGAGAAAGGATAGCAACCTCGGCAACTTTTCCACCAAGGATTATATGAGGGGGTATATTCAATAACTTAGGGGAAGTCTGTAAATCGGGTGAGATCAATCGGACTTGAACCTGATTCAATATTTGCGAGACCGCAGGGATGAAATTGACTGTGAAGAGTACCAAAATCAATATCCCAAAACCAGAAAACGCAATTGCCAATTGTTGTGTGGTTTGTCGATCGATCCGTTGGTGGTTATAAAAAAATCGAACCAAAAACAAAAACCAGAGTAACCCTGCCAGCGCGCCGAAAAATGTTCCTAGGTTCCAGACACCGACCCAAACGCTTATGATCATCAGGCAACCCATAATCAAGCCACTGCTTGTCACTGACCAAAATGAGCGGCGCAGTTCCTTCAAGCCATCAACCAAAAGAAGAATAATCCAGCCACTCAAAAGACAGGAAAGCGCCAGCAAGATGGCTGTGAGGATATTCAAGGGAAAAATCGGATGGCCGCTAACTGCTAATAACGCCCGAAAGGAAGAACCTAACGAGCCAAAGGTCACCCCCCATCCATGCCCTACCGATGGAATTAATACTGCCTGCAGTGGCGCAAAACCAAGATTAATCAAAAG
>CAKZNJ010000071.1 GCA_937129505.1 uncultured Anaerolineae bacterium
CACACCCGTAAAGAGATCGAGGTTGCCGTACAAAAACTCCAAGGGCCGCTCTCCGTCAACCTGATGGATGGCATTACTGGCGTAAGAACCGAGCTGATCCCCATCCCTGAGTTAGCTAAGATGGGCGTTGGCAGAGTCTCTATACCGATCGCTTCCATTTTAGTCACCCATCGGGCGTTAACGGAGTTTTTTTCAGCTCTCAAAGCCTCGCCAAGCGGAATTCTAGCTGGTCAGCTTCAATGGATTTCCCCGTTCGAGGATTTTACCGATTTTGTGGGGTTAAAGCAATATCAAGCCATGGAAGAAGCTTATTTACCGCGATGTTATTTAGAGAACAAGTACCGAAGAGTTTTAAAGAATTGATTTGGAGGTAGGATTATGGGTATGACGATGGTGGAAAAAATTCTTGCTAGGGCGACTGATCGTCCCTTTGTCAAGCCAGGTGAAGTGGTTGAACCGCGCGTCGACTTGGCAATGTCACATGAAAACTCAGCATTAGTCATCAATCAATTTCAAGAAATCTTCAAAGGGACAGGCTTAGAAGCCAAAGTGTGGGACCCGGCAAAGCTAGCGATCATCTTTGACCATCGCGTGCCAGCCGAGAGCGCCAAAACAGCCACCAACCAAAAGAAAATCCGCCAGTTCGTTCGCGAACAGGGCATCCAAAAATTTCATGACATCCGGGGCGATGAAGGTGGCATCTGCCATCAGGTTTTAGCCGAGTCAGGTTATGTCTTACCGGGTTATGTCGTTGTCGGCACTGATAGCCATACAACCACCCACGGCGCCTTAGGAGCTTTTGCGTTCGGGATCGGAGCCACCGAGATGGCGAGTGTTTGGACGCTCGGGCGCGTGCTGAACGTAGAAGTGCCTGAAACCATTAAAGTAATTATCAAAGGGAAAATCCCCCCCTTCGTCAGCGCAAAGGATGTGATCTTGGCACTCATTGGCAAAATCACCGCCCAAGGGGCAAATTTCAAAGTGCTTGAGTTTCACGGTGATACCATCCGTCGCTTGCCTACTTCTGGCAGGTTAACGCTCTGCAACATGGCAATCGAAGCAGGGGCAACCAGCGGGATTGTCCCCCCTGACGAAGAAACCCTGCGCTACTTGCGAAGCGAGTGCAATATAACCGACCTAAACATTGATGTATTCCCTGACCCCGATGCAAACTACGCTGCAGAAGTCGAGTTGGACGTTTCGACACTAACCCCCATGGTTGCTTTTCCGCACACGGTGGATAACGTCAAACCCATTGAGGAGGCTTATGGTTTACCGATCGACCAAATCATGATCGGCTCGTGTACAAATGGCCGGCTGGAAGATATAGAAATTGCTGCGCAAATCTTACGCGGCAAAAAGATTGCTCGCACGGTACGCCTGATAGTCTTTCCCGCCTCTTATCGCATTTACCATCAAGCTCTGGAGAAGGGCTATATCAAGGACCTGCTCGAATCAGGCGCAGTGGTAATGAACCCCGGTTGTGGGCCCTGCTTGGGGGTGCATCAAGGCATTTTGGGAGATGAGGAAAGGGGCTTATCCACGACCAATCGCAACTTCAAAGGACGGATGGGCAACCCCAACGCTGAAGTCTATCTCTGTTCCCCAGCTGTTGCCGCTGCGAGCGCTTTGACAGGCGTGATTACCGACCCCCGCCACGTTGAAAGCGACGCCCGAGAAAATGTGCACTGAGGAGTCCAAGATGGCAAAAGTTGTTTTGACCCTTGGGGATGACATCTCCACCGACCAGATCTACCCCGGCCGATATATGGCTACTGTTCTTCCCAGCGAAACCCCTCAATATG
>CAKZNJ010000072.1 GCA_937129505.1 uncultured Anaerolineae bacterium
CGTTCAGAGGGCAGACGCGGTGACGCTCCTGCGTTCGAAGCGTACATGAACGATCTATCCGCCTTCCAATCTCAGATCGGGGAACGCTTTGGAAAAACTCCGTGTTTTCTGTATGGCCATAGTATGGGGGGGTTGCTCCTATTAAGTTACCTCATCCGTCATAAGCCGTCCATCCGCGGTGCTATTTGCTCGGCGGCTGGCTTGCATACGCCGTTGACCCAACAAAAGATGAAAATGGCGTTGGTAAAAACTTTGGGCAGATGGTTGCCGCGTTTGACGATCCCCACGGGCTTAGATGCAAACCTGATCTCAAGAGATCAAGATGTTGTGGAGCGCTATAAAGCGGATCCCTTGGTGCACGGTTGGGTAACCCTGAGGATGGCACAAGCGACCATCCCCGCGATCCAGTACGTCTTTCAACATGCAGACAAGATTAACGTTCCTTTGCTGGTGCTGCATGGCACAGCCGATCAGTTGACCTTTCCCAGCGGAAGCGAGGAGTTAGCCCGGCGAGTATCTCCGGCAACAATCATCCTTTTCGACGGTTTGATGCATGAATTGCATAATGAACCAGAAAAGGAGCAAGTATTTCAAAAAGTGATTCAGTGGATGACGGACTTACTTGGTAAAGAGGAAAGCCTTGACGACTCGTAGATTAGCAGTATTGAGCTTGCTTTTATCGGTATTTTGTCTTCTCCCTTTGATCTGCACCCTAACCCCGTATGCCTATTTTCAAGTGTTGGATATCCTCCTCCCTAACGTTCGTGTGGGAGCGGTGGATGTCGGCGGGACGACATTGACGGAAGCCACCGAGCGCATCGAGCAGTTCTACAATCAACGCCGGCGCATCCAAGTCTCGGATGGCATGCGGGTCTGGTATCTTGCTCCTGTTGAGCTGGGGTTGTTAGTGGATGCTCCTCGCTCTACACAAGCGGCTTTTGAATATGGACACAGTGCAAATATCTTCGATAATCTATTAGCTTTAGTCGGAAGTTTCAGCAAGGTCCACTCCGTTCGCCCTGTTACTATTTTGGACACCAACCAAGCTGTGAGACGGCTGCAGGAATTGAATGAGGAGGTGCGTCAGCCACCCACACCTCCTACGGTCGTTGTCCAAGATGGCAACCTCAAGTGGACAGAAGGGGAGATTGGCTACGAGATCAATCTGGAAGCGACAATCAACCAGATGATTCAAGACCCACAAGCGATTATGGAACGTGGGGAGTTACAACTATTGCTAAAGCCAATCCCGGCTCCAAGCGTAAACTCTGAGGAAGCACTTGAACAATTGGGGAAGATTCTCCAGCGTGCGGAAAATTTGACTCTGTATGACCCCATTGCAGATGAATGGATTAAGCTTTCCATTCCCAAAGAGATGCTCAGCCGTTGGATTCAGACCGAGATCGTCGACCAGCGTCTGAGGCTTTACCTAAATCAAGAACTGGTCATGACTGACCTAACTGTCCTCGGAGGAGGGTTAGGGGGCAACCGCTATTTGAAGGCAGAGAAAGTTGCCCCTCTTTTGACCCGTCAGCTTGAGACAGGAGAAACTGTTTTTATCACGGTTTCCCATAAAGCGACCACATATACTGTCGAAAAAGGCGACACCCTGTTAAAGATTGCTTGGAAGCAAGGCTTTCCGATGTGGAAGATTCTAGAGGCAAATCCGGGTTTAAATCCTGATCAACTGCTTGCCGGGCAGGTGTTAACCATACCATCGAAAGATGAGATGCTACCTTTGGAGGTAATTCCGCATAAACGAATTGTCATCAGCATCAGCAAACAACGCTTGATGGTATATGAAAACGGCAAACAAATCAAAAAGTTTGTTATC
This sequence comes from uncultured Anaerolineae bacterium, assembly GCA_937129505.1. GTDB lineage: Bacteria > Chloroflexota > Anaerolineae > Anaerolineales > UBA4823 > NAK19. Next base: position 1,835 of record CAKZNJ010000072.1, read on the forward strand.
AGCACAGGTGTTGACCGCTCTCCAACCCAGCCGGGTGTGTTTCAAGTTCTAACCCATAAAGCGAATGCCTATGCTTCGGTGTGGGATTTGTACATGCCGAACTTTCTTGGAATTTACGAAGCTTGGCCTGGATTTATGAACGGTATTCACGGCTTACCCACGCTCTCGAATGGCACTCGTCTGTGGGCTAATGTCTTAGGGAGGCCAGCTTCGTATGGTTGTATTATTCTTGATCTTCCTGATTCGAAATTCTTGTATAACTGGGCGGAGAACGGCGTTGTGGTCGAAATCCTTCCTTAGGGGTCTTTGACTAAATTTTCTGGCATCAGCACGGCAACAACGACTCCTTTTGCACACACGTCGCCATTTGCCAGCAGATCCGTTTGAACGATGACTTTACGCTCTGTGATTTCGGTAGCCTTTGCCCGTAGCTCCAGGGTCGGACCCAGCGGGGTAGGGCGTAAGTAGTCGACTTTTAGCGAAGCGGTTACAAAACGGGGAGCGGGTTCGATGTCCAGATTTAGTCCTTTCATCTTTGCCAAAGCAGCGGCAGCGCTGCCCGTGCTGTGACAGTCGATTAGCGAGGCGATTAGGCCGCCATAGACGTAGCCTGGGATGGCAGTGTGGTAAGGTTTGGGGGTGAAATGGCAAACCATTTCATCGCTTTCCCAATAGCTCTTGATCTGATGGCCGTGTTCGTTGAGCCGACCGCAGCCATAACAGTAGCTGAGTTGGTCGGGATAGGCATCTTGAATAGCTTTTTGAGTCACGCTGTCTCCTTAGGTCGATTCTTCGATATTTTTTACATAGAGGCGGATACCATGTTTGCCGGTAATTTGGACGCGACTGCCCGCAGGGATCGGATTCTGACCAGGCTCCAGTTCTGCAGTCCAAAGCTCCCCTCCCACCTGTACGCTGCCAACGGGATTGATCTCCGATTTGACTTCCCCTTGTTTGCCGATAATGCTTTCGATCCCCATTTGAACCGGTGCACGTTGTGCTTTCAAGGAAAACAGAAGGATGCCGACAAATAAAATGCCAAGCACCGAAGAAGTAACAACGACCAAGGGGATAGATATCCGTTGGAAGGTTGGAACGCCAGGTGAATTAAAGAGTACCAAGGCGCCAATAATCAGTGAAGCAACACCTGCCGCAGTCAACCCCCCGAAAGTTGGGGTGTTTAATTCTAGGATGAAGAGAATAAAGGCGATGACGATAAAAATAATACCAAACCAATTTACTGGCAGGACCCCTAAGCCATATAGGGCTAAAGCAACGCAGACAACCCCAATAAAACCCGCAACCCAACCGCCAGGACTGTAAAGTTCGATAATAATTGCCTGTACACCGATTGTCAGCAGTAGGAAGACAATATTGGGATTGGTCAGGATGGAAAGAATTTGCTCGATGAGCGATGGCGAAATGCGCTCGGTCATAGCGCCAGTCGTCTGTAGCGTGCGATTCCCTTCTGCCATTTGGACGGTAAAACCATCCATTTGACGGATTAGATCAACCAAATCGGCGGCGATGAAATCGATTAAGCCTGCTTGTAAGGCTTCATTTGCTGAGACGGCAATTGCCGACTCAATAGTTTGTTCAGCGAGCTTCACGGCGTCTTCCCCGCGTCTTTCGGCAAGCGAGCGCACCGTGGCTTTGAGCATATTTTTAACCTTTGCCTCCATGGTTTGTCCGAGTTCCTGTCCTTCAGCCCCCACAGGACTCGCTGCCCCGATGGTTGTCTCTGGTGCCATGGCAGCAATATGGCCAGCTAAGGTGATTAGTGTTCCTGCGGAGCCAGCCATGGCGCCTCGCGGTTGAATATAAACGACGACGGGCACACGGCTTTCGCGAATATCTTGAATGATGGTATTGGTTGTGTCAACACTTCCACCGGGAGTATTAAGCTGAAAAATTAGCGCTAGCGCGTTACGCCTTTCGGCAATCTGGATACCCCGGCGCAAGTATTCGCGCATGGCAGGTGTAACAGGTCCATCTGCGGTCAATACGTAGATAATGGGCAGGCTGGTCTGAGCACGATTAACCTGAATTTGTCCAAAACCTGCTACTATGGCAATGAATAATACCAGCCAGCGGAGTGTTTTCATCTTCGTTATCCTTTCAATACAAAATTATTATAACGGGCATTAGTAAGAAAAATATAAATGCTTCCTAAATTTTGGCAATTGGGATGATTTTGGCTTTTCTTTGCTTTTCCCCCTTTCCTGTGAGACTGAAAAATTAGAACTCGCCGGAAAGATAGGCGCGCGTCCGCTCGCCCTGAGGTTGAGTGAATACTTGTTGTGCCGGGCCCGCTTCGATCACTTGCCCCATGTACATAAATATGACATAGTCAGCTAAGCGGCGAGCTTGGCGTAGGATGTGAGAGACCAGCACAATCGTGTAGCGTTCCTTTAGCTCTAGTAGACGTTTCTCAATGTGTTGGGCAGAGATGGGATCGAGGGCAGAAGTAGGCTCATCTCCTAAGAGGATTTCTGGCTCTACTGCTAACCCTCTTGCTAAGCAGAGCCGCTGCTGTTGCCCAATGGATAACTGAGAAGCGGGTGAGTGCAGGCGACCTTTGACCTCATCCCAAAGGCCGGCAATTTGTAAATAATGCTGGACTGCACGCCGTAAGTCCGTGCGAGAGGATAAGCCATGGATGCGCATGCCGTAGGCAACGTTATCGAAGATCGACATCGGTAAGGGATAAGGGCGTTGGGCGAGTAAGCCGGTCTTTTTACGGATTTCGGTTACATCTATCGAGGGGGAGTAAATGTCCTCTCCATCAAGAAGCACTTTTCCTTGAACACGTGAATTTTCTTCTAGTTCGATGAAACGATTTAGGCACTTTAGAAGGGTTGTTTTTCCGCAACCTGATGGACCGATAATCATCGTGATTTGGTGGCGAGGGATGATGATTGAGACATCTTCCAAAGCTTTTATGGATCCATAGTAAACATTAAGATTTTGGGTTTCGATATGAGGGATGAGTTCAGTCACTTTAATTACCTCTAGAAATCGTTCAATGGATTGAGTAACGATCAAGAGTATGCGATAGCCAGCGCGAGACTAAGCTAACCCCCAAGACAATAAGGGTCAATATAAGAGCAGCTGAATACGCCCGTTGTTGTACTTCTGGAAACGGTGTCCCAAGCTGGAAGAAAACAGCCAAGGGAAGGGATGCGGTTGGGCTAAACAACGAATCGGGGATGCGGTCGGTGTAGCCGGCTGTAAATAACACAGAAGCCGCATCTCCAATGCCGCGCCCAAAAGCCAATAAAATTGCAGTGACCAGGCCGGGCAGAATTTGCCGTGTCAGCACCAAGAAGGCGGTTTCCAAATGTGTTGAGCCTAGTGCAAAAGCGGCCCGGGTTAAATCGGATGGGATGCGACGGATGACTTCATCCATGGCACGAGTCATGATGGGGAATTCCAAGAGGGCAAGAGTCAAAATACCGCCAAGTAAGGACGCCCTCCAACCCAAGAAGATCATCAGCGTAAATCCGAACGCGCCATATACAATTGAGGGGATTCCCCACAAAATATCCAGAGACAACCGCACCAACTCAGCCCACCTTGAGCCAGAGAGATATACATTCAGAAAAAGGGCTAAAGGATAGGCGAGAAATAGGGCAATCAGTGTTCCACCAAGGGCTAGGTAAAGCGAGCCAATCATGGCATTTAATATCCCCCCTTCTTTTCCCAAGTAGAATCCTCCCTTTGGTGTTTGAGAGATCATTTGCCAGCTCAAAGAGGGAAGCCCTTTTGAGGTAATGGTGATGAGAATTAGCAGCAAGCTCATGAGAATCAAACCAAAGGAAAGGAGCATCAAAATTCGCATTAATCCTTCTTCAATATGTCGCCATTTCCATCTCATCAGGACACCTTCTGTTCTCTCAATTATTTTTGCTCTCGCAGAACATGTCTCAAGGCAAGGATGGAGAGCAAATTCAAAGCCAGCACCATGCCTAAAAGGATTAACGAAGCCGTCATAAGCGCGGCGTCGTAAAGGGGAATGGACATCATCTCGCCATAGTTGTTAGCAATTAATGCCGGCAGAGGGTAAGCAGCATCAAAAATGGAATGTGGAATCTGCGGGACATTGCCAACGACCATCAGGACAGCCATAGTCTCCCCGAGGGCTCGCGAACAGCCTAAGACAATGCTGGCGAAAATCCCGCTCGACGCTTTGGGTAAGACAGCGTATTTAACGGTTTGCCAACGGGTGGCTCCCACCGCTAATGATGCCTGGCGCAGTCCAGATGGAACGGTTTGAAGCACCTCGTATGCGATGGAGATGATGAAGGGGGCGATCATGACAGCTAGGACGATGCCTCCGGCAAGGATGCTATATCCGGTTGGGTTCGTCCTGATAAGTAAGGGGAAGATATGGTCCCATCGACTGAGAAGTGGCGCCACAGAATTTTGCACCCACGGGACGACCACCAGCACCCCCCAAACCCCGTATACAACCGAAGGGATAGCGGCGAGCAAATCTAACAAGGGTTTAATGAGACGTTGGATCCGACCTGAAGAGTATTCGCTGATATAGATGGCTGTCAGAATACAGGCCGGCACGGCAATGACCAAAGCTGTTATGGTCACCCAGATCGTTCCACCAATGAAGGGCAGGAAGCCGAATTCTCCTTTCTGCGGTTTCCAAACTGAGCCGAAAAGCAGCTTCGTTATCGGATGGGTCTCTAAAATCGGTTGAGACTTGACCCAAAGGGCGAGTAAGATCAATAATGCAAGGAGCAAAGGAAGCCCTGAAAACAGCCAAAACAGCCGTTGAACCCATTGATCCAATTTCGACCGCCAAGATTGAACTGATTGAGAAACAGGTTCAGAGATAGGTGGATTAATCATTGAGCTTCCTCTGCTCTAAGTATGACTTCTTCGGTATCCGAGTTCACGGTTTCAATTTTTCGAGGTTTTCTTGGAGTTGAGTCTGGGTCAGTTGGATATACCCAGCTTCATTAACGTATTGTTGGCCGTCGGTAAGCACCCAATAGATAAAATCTAGCACAAAGCCAGTGGGTTTACCTTTGGTTACCAAATATAATTGCCGTGCTGGTGGCGAAGGATAGCGGTTGGATGCCACAGCCTCAATAGCTTTTTCTTTGGTGTCTAAAATTTCATCTTCGTCAGCAAGTTGGTTTTCGTTGACGTCGATGGGAATGATCCAAATACCGCTTACAGGATCGCCGCTAGATTGGTCATAGGCGTATCCGAGGTTGTTGAAGCCAATGCCGAGGGGGTCTTTCGCTACCGCTTCCACCAAGCCGGGATCGCCAAAGACACCTACGCCGAGCAAATCTTCTTGTTTTTTGCCAAGATACTTCGCCCAGGTCTCAGGAGCACCGGCAGCATCCGAGCGAGTATACACATGGATGGGGTCTTGATATTGAAGGTCTGCGACGGTTTGTCCCCAGGTGGTTATTTCTCCACTGATAAAGATGCCATAGAAAACATCTCGGCTGAATCCTTTTTGAAGAATCAAGTCCTTAACCGGATTGTTGAAATTCATCGTTGGGAAGACGGCATCTTTGGTGACTGCAACCCAAAAGGCACCTTTGGCTTCCTCTTCGGGGGTGATATCGCGAGAAACCATGCCAATATCGACAACGCCACCCAGGGCGTCCGCCATCCCTTTGCCGGCGCCACCGGCGGATATGTCAAAAACAATCTCTGGATGAATCTGTTGGTACTCCTCAGCCCAACGAGTCATCAAGGGATAGAGCGCAAAGGCGCCGGAGACGGAAATAGCTTGTTTTTTCTCGGCGGCGTGAGTTGGTGAAGAACAACCAGAGAGCAAAAAAAGGAACACCGATAAGATACCGCTAAAGATTGAAAGTTTGTTTTTGGGGTTCATAGGAGTTCCTTTCTATGTCTATAAAGTTTAAAGATTTACTATACTATTAGAGCATCAACGATCATGCTCAAAAGCTTCTTGAAAGATATTCTTAGACTTGGCGTTGTCTTTTCATTTGTCGAGCAGCTTCGACGCGATGGACGACTTGAGCAAGTGTCGTGCGATCGAGGATGTTGGAGATAGCGGCTCGCACATCGAACATTACTAAGCGGAGTCCACAAGTTTCTTCATCTGGACATCCGCAAGGTTCATAAGCAATTTGGCTGACACAGCGAATTGGTGCCAGCGGACCATCGAGGACGCGGATAATTTGCCCCAGCGTAATCTCTGAAGGAGGTTTGGATAGATAGTAACCACCTTTGATCCCCATGCGGCTGTTGATTAAGCCTGCATTCTTCAGCGTTAGTAAGATTTGTTCGAGAAACTTGGCGGGGATTTTTTCTCGCTGGGCAATGTCTTTAATTTGAATAAATTTGGAGCCATTCTCTGTCTCCCAAATCGCCATGTCGATCATGGCGCGCAACCCATATTCACTGCGTTTGGTCAGTTTCATCTCTAAAGTATATATAATCAATAGACTTTATAAATGATATAGAATATCCTAAGGGAATATTTCGTAATTGTCAAGTCATACCCCTGATTTATGAGAAAACACTCACGCTGGATTAAGCTCTCATTCATTTGTAATGAAAAAATCAGACCCAATTCAGATGGGTCTGATTTGCTCTCGACTTTTGTCGCTTTCGCTGCCCGAGCGGTTGATTACCGCTGGAACGCTTCACAAGCGTTATCAAGAAAGAGGGGAAGGAAACGACAAACGAGTTATTTCGATAGGACCTCCTTTTAGCAGAACCATGCGAACGACTTAGCAATTTGGAATTGAGTTATCGTTCGATAGGACCTCCTTTCTCGTTTGTGCTCAGATCATCTCTCTCGAATTCTCTAAGAATACTTTAGCAAAATTTATAACGTTTGTAAATAATAAAATTGTAAGGTGCCTGATTTGATGATATGGCGATATGATTTGCTTGTGGCAGCTATAAATAGGTGCTGTGGAGTAAAAACGAGCAAGACCCTCGCTGCCCAATCGGGTAGGATAATTTGGGTGAGAAGTGGCTGATTCGGCCCTTGGCTTCGAAGTGAGAAGTTTTAAGATTTCCTCCCTCGCCGACGCTCGTTCGGAATGACACGGCTGTGGTAGGTCGCTGCGCTTGTTTGAACTGAAGTTCTCTTGTAATGTCGAACAAAGATCCCCTGGCTGCTGTTGGACGCAGGCAGACATCTCTATGACTCCTAATCTTGCGATGCGCAGACGAGGAGGCCTGCCTTTCGGGTGACTCGCTCGCGACACGGACATTTTGGTATGCCATAAACCGGGAGGAACACTTTGGCTGGTACAACATTTTGAATGCTAAATGTTGATAAATTGTCCAAACCTAGACAAAACATTGCACTTATGGGAAAATAGCTTCTCGTATTCTCAACATATACAGGAGTAACTATGGGTAGAAAGGTTGAAGAGAAATCCAAAAGACAGCAATTGCGGGAGCAACGCTTACGCCGCCAACAGCACCAAAGAATCACCATTTTATTAATAGTGATTGGTGCAGTGCTTATCATTGTCGCGTTGCTTATTTATCCCTCCCTCCAGCAAGCTCTTGCTCCTACGGGAGAGATTGTTCAAATTACTCCTAATCCCCGTCCCAACGCAAATTTCAATGCAATGGGAGATCCAAACGCACCCGTGAAAATATACGAATTCTCTGATTATCAATGTCCATTTTGCAAACGCTTCTCAGACCAAACGCAGCCTTTGATTGTCGAGAATTATGTAGCGACTGGTAAAGTCTATTATGAATTTATCCCTTATGGGCCGGGTGGTTTTCCCATCGGGCAGGAGTCTGCGGATGCAGCGATGGCTTCCTACTGTGCTGCCGAACAAGGAAAATTTTGGGAATACCACGATATTTTGTTTGCTAATCAAATGGGTGAAAACGTCGGTGGTTTCACTCTAAAACGTCTCGAAGTCTTTGCCCGAACCCTTGGTCTAAATGTTGACCAGTATAACCAATGTATGAAAGAAAAACGATATGAAGAAAAAATAAACGAGGGCATTGCATTTGGCAGACAAAATAACATCGGGGGAACACCATCTTTCCTGATAAATGGCAAGGTTATTGAAGGGGCGCTCCCTTACAGTATGTTTGAGCAAGAAATTGAAGCTGCTTTGGCAGCGGCTGGTGCTCAATAAAGTGGTATGTTATTCCTTCATCACAGCCCTCATCCCCTGCCCTTCCGCCATAGGGGGAAGGGAGCTTGCCCCCCTTTCCCTTTCGTGGGAGAGGGTCCGGGAGTGAGGGGTACAGGTCAAGTAGGCGAATGATCTTCCTGCTGGATACTCATGACATATGCCTGCTTGGAAACTGCGCGGTATTCATCTCATGACTGCATCAAGTGACGCTCCCGCGTTATGAGAGAGTCTCGGAATGACATGGGCGTCGCTGCGCTCGTTTGGAATGACGCTTCCCAATCAGCTTATCTTTGTTAACGTCTCTGGTTGCTAATCCAATGGTTTTAGGGTGCTAAATTAAAGGCAGTAAGCATGGCTACGATTAGCGGTGAAACTGCCAAGGCAGGTAAGAAATTTCCCACCCGAATAGGCTTGATCTCGAGTAAAGCGCTTAGAGCTAAACCGACAATTAAGACACCACCGACGGCTGTCATTTCATTCATCATTGCTTCAGTAATGACAGCTTGAAGTTGGGCAGCAAGCAGACTGATCCCCCCTTGGTAAACAAGAATGACAATCGTGGAAAAAAGCACACCAATCCCCAACGTGGAAGCGAATGCTAACGCTGCAAAACCATCTAGAACCGATTTGATAGCAAGCAGTTGATAATTGCCACTCAATCCATCTTGAATTGAACCTAGGATGGTCATCGGCCCAATGCAGAACAAGAGCGAAGCTGTCATAAAGCCACGGATAAAGCGATTGCCGCTTTGACTTTCCGCTTGCTGGTTGGCAAAGCGTTTTTCGAGCCAAGCCCCGAAAGCGCGCAAGCCATCCTCGATCTTCCACCATTCGCCCAACAAGCCTCCAATCAATAATCCCCCCAAGACGATCATAGCGTTTTCTGTCTTGAGGAACATCTGAATTCCAATCACTGCGGTGAATAAACCCAATCCTGCTAAAACCGTTTGCCGAATACGCTCGGGTAGCCTTGCCCCAAAAAATGTTCCGATTGTGCCCCCCACCAGTACGGTGATAATGTTTAGAATCGTGCCGGTCACGAGATGCTCCTTTTTTGAAGATTGATTTTAATGCTTTTTAATGATTTCGGAAGAGGGAACTTGAACTTGTTGTATACTTAACCCGAAGGAGGTAGGAGAATGCAAATTCGGTGTAACTTTTGTCATAAACCTTTTGCCTTGGGAAAAGCAGCAGTTCTAGAGGCTTTGAACGAGCTCGCCCGTAAAAAATTACATCACTATAATGTTGTTTGTCCGCATTGTGGACGAACGAATCGCATCTCGCAAAAAGAGTTGCAGCGTGCTGCACTATTACGACGGATAGCGGATACACCTTCAACAGACCCGGAAACAGGTGTGTAGGAAATTAGAGCAGATGAGCGGAGAGAGTAAGAAACCTGACCTCCCACGTAGTGTGGTTATTCTTGCGCTTATTCAGACCTTACAAGGGATTGGTTTATTAGGTGCGGGCATTTACCAAGGGCGATTAGCAGGGTGGAATTTATGGACTCAGTTTGGAGAATGGCAGTACATCCCTCTCCCTCTTTTTGAGAGTTTTTCTAATGTGCTTGTCTTAATCGTATTGGGGTCAGCCATGATACTTGTCAGTGCTGCCTTGTTGCGTTTGGCGAGTTGGGCATGGCTTTTCTCGATGACATTGCAAGGGTTGGGGTTGTTAATCGGTTTGGTGAATTATCTGCGCCAACGCCCGAATTATATCGGGATGGCTGTAGGCATTTTCTTGGTGTTCTACTTGAATTTGGATGAGGTTCAAGCGGCTCTTCGCAGTAAGGTCCGTAGACGATGACAGACCATACTCTGGATTTGAAAATCTTGAAACGGTTTGAGCCAATTCTGCGCTTCACGAAAGGAGAGCACTTCTTTCCGGTAGATATTGAATGGTATATCTCTCAATGTAGTCTATGGGTTAGGCCACCTGATAAACCAGCTCTTGAATTAGTACCCCAAGGGGGATTGACCTTAGAGCTGTTGACCAAAGACTGGCAGCTTGAAAAAGGAAGCGTACTTTACCTCAAGTTTGTTGAGCCAATGGATGTGGTGGAACTCGCCAAACATTCAATCGCCGATGCAGTCGAGCGACTGACCCATCATAATGTCGATGATTTATTCCGCCCTGGTCGGGCAAGGTTAGCCCGCGTTGGCTACACTTCTCGATTGATTGATGCTATTTTCAGCCTTTCACTCTTCTGGCGTGGTCGGGTTCCTGGGGACACCGCCGCAACAGCCGCCTACATCTATCGCAAACGACAATTGGAAGGCGAACGCTATTGCTACTACGGGCGAGTCGTTCGAGAAAATGGGTGGGTGATTCTTCAATATTGGTATTTTTATCCCTTCAATAACTGGCGTTCAGGGTTTTTTGGTGTCAATGACCACGAGGCGGATTGGGAAATGGTCTCGGTCTATTGCGTCGAAAGAGAGGGGGATGGCTTCAGAGACGATGAATTGAGCGTCAATGAGCGAGTAGGACGTCTCGAACCGCTTTGGGTGGCTTATGCTTCGCACGATTTCGAGGGAGATGACCTCAGAAGACACTGGTCAGATCCAGAACTCGAAAAAGTCGGCGATCACCCTGTCGTGTACGTAGGTGCAGGTAGCCACGCCAGTTACTTCCAAAAAGGAGAGTACATGAGCGAGGTCGAAGTACCCTTCTTGAGACCGCTCGCGGTGGTCGTCAACCGTTTGGAATCGCTTTGGTATGACTTTCTCAGGCAGGCAGGGACGAAGGAAACCCAAAGGCGCTTCATTGTCTTCCGTGTGCCTTTTGTGGATTATGCCCGCGGCGATGGTATTGCGATTGGTGCCACAGAAGGGAAAAGCTGGGAAGTAACACTCTTCGACGAAAACACTCCATGGGCAGCAGGTTATCGTGGCTTATGGGGTTTGTACGCTCAAGACCCTATCGCTGGAGAGAATGCGCCTGCAGGCCCGATTTACGATCGTGATGGCAATTTTCGACGGCGATGGATTGATCCTTTGGGATGGGCGGGTTTAGATAAAGTTACCCCTCCACACCAGCTTATTCGACGTAGCGAAGAACAAATCCAATCCTTTGATCGGCAAATTCAAGAGTTGGAAATCGAGATTGGCAAGAGAACCGAAGAACTCCAACGGCTGGAGGTTTACCATCAAGCCCTCGCGATGCTGGCTGATCAGCAGAAAGCCAGTGAAGATCTCAATAAAACGAGAGCTACGCAAGCCAAAAATTTATGGGTGCAAAAGCGCGAGTTAGCCGAACTTAAGCGAGCGCGAAGTCTAATACAGAAATATCAAAGACAGCTTGAAAATGGAGAGGCAATTCCCATTCGAGCTCATATCCGCCACAGCCATGAGCCCCTGCCGGAGACGTCAAATTTAAACATCCTTGCTGAAGGAATTGCTGCCCTCAGTGTTGGTATCCTTTTGATCGGCGTGGTTTTTCTCTGGTGGTTTGAGAGACCATATTTTTTAATCGGTTTAGCAGCCCTGATCGGAGGCTTGGTGTTTATTGAAGCCAGTTTTCGGGGGCAGTTCGCCCGCCTGATCAATAGCCTCTCGATTGGGTTAGCCATTGTCTCTTCCTTCGTTTTGCTCTTTCATTTCTTTTGGCAAATTGTCTTGGCGGCGGTCTTTTTCGCCGGTTTGTTCTTGCTTTGGCAGAACCTTCGTGAGTTGCGAAGATAGGCTATGAATTATCATGCCTCGAATGATTGACGATTGTATTGTTGATTGAGCTGGGCAATTTGCGCGGCAAGCTGGCCGCTGAGCAAGTCGGGTGTTGCTCGCCAGCTCCAGTATTGTCCAATTTTTCCGGGATAATTAAAGCGAGCTTCACTGCCAAGCCGTAAGAAATCTTGCAGAGGAGCAAGGGCGAAGACTGCAACCGATGCCCAGGCGTATTGAATCATTTGCCAGGCTGGATCTTGATCAATCCAGGGTAGGTAACGTTTTACCGCAGCGCGGATCGGAGCGTCCAAACTTATGTACCATCCGAGGGTCGTGTCGTTGTCATGAGTTCCTGTGTAGACAACACAGCGGGTTGAAAAATTGTGTGGCAGGAAAGGATTGCGTGGATTATGGTCGTCAAAGGCAAATTGGAGAACCTTCATGCCGGGTAGTTGAAAATTCTCCCGTAGTCGGATTACATCTTCCGTTATCACGCCCAGATCTTCAGCGATGAAGGGTAAATTCTCCCCCAGCTCAGTCTTTAAATGGCGGAAAAGCCTTGAACCTGGCGATTTGACCCAGCGTCCTTTTTCTGCGGTGGGGAGATGAGCAGGAATTTCCCAGCAAGCGCAAAAACCGCGGAAGTGATCAATGCGGATGAAGTCTACTTGGTTCAATGTGTGCTTGAAGCGTCTTTTCCACCAATCGAAATGAGAATGATGATGTTCTTTCCAATTATAGATTGGGTTTCCCCATCGTTGGCCAATTGGTGAAAAGTAATCGGGTGGCACACCGGCAATGACCCTGGGATAGCCTCTTTGGTTCAGCTTAAACAATTGCGGATAACACCAAACATCGCAGCTATCCTGCGCCACAAAAATCGGGACATCGCCGATAATGCGAATCCCCGCTTCATGGGCTGCAGTGCGCAACGCAGACCATTGACGAAAGAAGAGAAATTGTTGAAATCGGACGGAGTCGATCATTGTTTGGTTGCGCTGAGCAAATTTTTGTATAGCTTCGGGGGAGCGTTGCCGATAAGGCTCTTCCCATTCCATCCAAGTTCGCCCTTGGTGAGCTTGCTTAAGCGCCATAAACAAGGCGAAATCCTCAAGCCATTCAGCCTGAGCAGTGCAAAATTGGGCAAACTCATCTTGCAGGTCTGGAAAGCGATGTTGGCGAAAATGTTGATAAGCGCGATTCAGCAGGTTTGCTTTCCAAGGAATCAATTTTCCAAAGTCAACCCGTTCTGGAGAGAAGTCAGGCATCTGATCGAAGTCCCTTCGATCGAGTAAGCCTTCTTGAAAGAGCAACTCGAGACTGATTAGATTAGGGTTACCGGCAAAAGAGGAAAAACTCTGATAGGGAGAGTCCCCATAGCCCGTAGGACCCAAGGGCAAAACTTGCCACAAGCCACAGCCCGCTTGCTTCAAAAACTCGATCCACTTGAAGGTGTTTTGGCCTAGCTCGCCAATACCATAATCCCCCCAGATGCTACTGGGGTGGAGAAGGATACCGCCACTGCGTCTAAACTTCGTAGGGTTCGCGTCTGCTTTCGATGATGGCATCGCTGGAGATATGGTTGCTAGGGTAATCACTGGGAGCGACGTCCGGGTAAATCAGTGCCCCACCTTCAATGACGTAGTTATCTGGAACATGACTGTTTTTTCCAATCATGGCAAATTGAATCGGCTCTAGGTCTATTGACCCAATACGGGAATTTTTGCCTACCAAGACATGTTTATCCAGAATGGAGCGTTCAATTAGGGCGCCGCTTTCGATTAACGTATCTGTCAGCACGATTGATTCGCGGATGATGGCATTTTCTTGCACTCGAACCCCAGGCGAAAGGACACTGCGTTCGATCACGGCACCTGTAGCGATAACGCAGCCATCGGAGAT
>CAKZNJ010000073.1 GCA_937129505.1 uncultured Anaerolineae bacterium
GCGAATCCTGCATTATTTGATTCCTTTCTTCCAGTTCCTCAAGCTGACGAACGATTTTTTCAAGCTGGCGAACAAGCTCGGTGCGAATCTCATCTTGGACGAGGGTGTAATTTGTCCAGCGTTTCTGATCATCACTCTTGAACGCCACCCACTCCTGGCGCAAACGCTCTTCTCCTAGGCGCTGTAGCTCGGTGAGCTCATTGACACGCCGTTCAACCTTTTGGGCTAATTCATCCACGGCTTTCTGGGCTCTTTGAACAGCGCGATTTGCCGCATCCACACTTTGAATGGTCTTCTCCGTTTCCGCTGCAACCTGTTCAAATTGCTCAATTTTGACCAGCCATTCTTTCCAAAGCCGCTCTCGCTCAACTTGAATTAGAGATTGCTCTTCGATAAACTTTATCTGGGCTTGTTTGAGCTCACCAAAAGTGTTTTCCAATTCTGTAATGCGGTTTTCAATGCGTTTGGCATTCACACTTGCCAACTCAAACTGCCCCTGCAATTCATTATACAGCTTGCGTATGGCAGTTGTCTCCCCTTGCAAGTCGGTAATTTTGCGCCCATCTTGGCGGCGATTGTCCTCAGCCTGCCGAACCAGTCGATTGACCTCCTCTTCACTGCGCTGAAGCTCTGCGATTTTATCTTCGATCTCTTTGAGCGTGCGCGAAATGCGTAATTCTTCATCAATACGAGTTTGTAAGCTGCGTCGAATTTCTGCCAACGAACCAAGTTCCTTTCGTAAATCTGCAAGCGAACCTTCCAGCGTTTTCATCTCCACGCGACGAATCTTCTCCGCTTCTTGCTCGCGCCGCTGCATCTCTTTTTCGCCTTCTTCGATTTGCTGCTTAACGTCTACTTTTAGCTTCATGATCGTCTCATCAGTCTGGTCTAACCTGCCTGCCAAAGGTTTTAATCGGCTTAATTCCGTAGATAATTCCTTGAGTTGTTGGTTAGCGCTTTGCAAGCTCTGCTCTAACCTCTTAATTTTCTCTTCCAATGAAACGATCGTTGCCTTATCGCGGCGGCGTTCCTCATCTAGCCATTCTAATTTTTTTATGATTTGTTCGGGGTGCATTGACTCTCCTTCAGCTAAACTGTTGAGTGGATCGCAAACCCATTATAGCATGAGCAATTGTCCTCAAATACCCTGCGGATCTCTCAAGGACAACGAAAGGCTTATTTCCGCTTGTTTATTTAATTTTCTCATCCCCCTTGTAAAAAGGTCACTCCCATCTGATAGAGCAGCGGGAAGAATGCTTGGGGCACGATGCCCATTAGCAGCAACAGCGCACTTGCGGCTGTTAATAAAAGGATTAGATGGAGCGGCTCACGAGCCGCTTTAATTTGCTCTTCGCCACTGCGTACCAACACCGCTAACGCCCGCAAACCACCAATCAGCACGCCCACACTGCCAAAAATGCCCCCAAAGGCGATGAGAGGATATTGTTGAAACCACCCCTGCCAAATCAATAGATGAACGGGAAAGGCACCGGTCAACGGAAACCCAGCTAAGGTCAACATAGCAACAAGATAGGCCAATGTTGCAAAGGGAAAAGCTCTTCCTACCCCCATTATCTGTTGGATTT
Organism: uncultured Anaerolineae bacterium; assembly: GCA_937129505.1. Lineage (GTDB taxonomy): Bacteria > Chloroflexota > Anaerolineae > Anaerolineales > UBA4823 > NAK19. The sequence continues at coordinate 1,587 of CAKZNJ010000073.1, forward strand.
GCAGGGTTCGCCCGTGGTCACGGTAGATGTTATACGCCAGCGCTAGGAGCGCAAGCGCAATCCCGCGCGGCAGAATTTGCATAAACAGGATTGCATGAGTAAGTGGCCGATCCCTTGCTATCAAACCCAGACCGATGATGAGGAAGCTCACACCAATTTCCTTCATCAACGCATATCCCATAAATCGGCCGAGATGGCGATGGTAAATTGCCCCAACCCCTCCCAGTAAGGTGAGTAAAAAACCTTGAAAACTGAAAAAGATTACCAACCACGATGAGGAGTACAACCACGGATACTGTCTGAGAAACGTTAGGGAAAAAAGCAACGCAACAAATGAAGTAACAAAAAAGGCAAAGGAAAAAATGTAGGGATTAATTCGTTCAGCTACCATCGGCAGCCAACTCTGAAAAGGTACGCCACTTAATAAAAGGCTAAATCCAAGCAGAAGAAGGACATAAATAAAAAAAGCGCCCGGAATACCGCCTGGATTCGCCTCTGTACCACTGAGTAACCACCCGCCTAAGAGCAGCAAAGGCATCGCAAGGCTTTGAAAGATCCAAAACCGCTTAACCCCTAGATGGACAGCTCGGCTCTCTGACACGAACAAGACAACCCCGATCAGCCCAGCGAGGAGAAATAAAATCGTACCGTAGTACAAGGGTTGAACGAGAATCGCTGCAGAAAGAACAGCATTCATCCCCATCCCTAAAGGGATAAACAGGGGATGTACGTCAATGCTCGATGCCCCAATAAACCAGAAAGCAAGTGCCAGGTTGAGGATGATCATCAACGGGCGATCGGAGCTTTCAAGAAAAAATCCTCTTCCGAACAACACCCAACTTGGCTGAATCTCTATCGTCAAAATTCCCAGCCGAAACAGTTCCCCCACCGGCAAAAGCCAGGCGAGAACAGCTAAAACCAACGCCAGAACACTGCCAATCGAGGTCGCCACCCTTTTCCAGCGTGTCAAGGGTAGCAACATCCCAGAGAAAACGAGTGGCAGGATAATCCAAAGGGTTGGCGCGTTCACCTGCTTTTTGTCTCCCCTTCGAGGTAGAGTAGATAGGCGCCTAAAAAGGCAAGGCATAAAACGACGCCCGCTAACAAGCCGCTGAGCAACACAGATGGTTCAATCACCGCTAGGAGCACTTCAAGTCCATTGAGAAATGTGATCAATCCGATTGTCGTCGAGAAGGTTGAGCTCCGAAAGCTCAGTACCAATAAACCAATGCCAGCCAACCCCATCACAGCGATAGCTTGAGTAAAGCGGAGTCCGTTAAAGAACGACATCAGATATGTAGCTCCTTCTTGAAGGAACACACCAACCAAAGCAGCTGTTGCGAGGCGAAAAGCCAGAGCAGAAGGGGGAGAAGCGATCGGGGAGGAGACCTCTTCTGACAGAGATGAGGTAGAACGAGAAGGAAAAAAATTTGCCATCGCCGTGCCGATTATCGCCGCAGCCATCCAGCCCTCAACAAACTTCACCAGCGCCAAATTAAGCGATAAACTCTGCGCGCAGAGAACGAACACGCCTATGGTTTGCAACGCTAGTGCCAGCACGCGTTTGCGCCAATCTTGAGCAATGAGATTTAATAGGCTAGCACTCAACGCCAAAGTGACGCCGACCGTACCAAACCATTGTTCGTTCAAAGGCTATTCTCCGCCCCCCAAAACAAATAGGAAACGGGCAAGGATTAACAGGAGAACAATTGCCCATAACATTCCTCCGCTGCCCTCTACAACCGCTTCAATGCGGTAAAAAAGCCCCCCCATTTGACGAAAGCCCCATTGGAAAGCGCGATATCCCCATTCCATGGAAAAGAACTGTCTCCATGCTGAGGGGAACTGCCAGCGAGGCAACAACTGCAACCGGTAGAGGAGCACGCCAAACCCGCCAAAAGCCATCAAACCCAACCCAAAGCTGTATTCCGCCCAATTGCGTGACCGGACATAAGGTTGGCTTAGGGCGGTTTGCAATAAATCGTTCCAGCCACCATAACCAACAATCAACGAGGCGCTAATCACTCCGAGAAAGGCAACAAAGTACAACGCTTTACTCCATGGCTCACCCTCAAGCGGTAATGGGGGCTTTTGCAAGATAAAGCGGAGATAACCGACAAGGAGAAGTAGATGAGAGAGCAAAAAGGTAAGAAGGGGAATTGAAAACGAAAATTGATAGATTCGGATCAAATCCCAAAAGGGGGTGAAGGGCAGACCAAGTAGAAGAAGCGTTTGATAGGCAAAACCCCCCAGCCACATGCGATAGCGCGTTGAGAACAAAAACAAAAAGCTCCCACACAAAGCTAGGATCATCCCCCACGCAATTACAGTTTCGGGGTAGTGCAGGACCGCCGCATAAAAAGCAAACGCCGCCGTTCCGATAATCCAAAACGGCCGGCTTTCCAGAACATGAGCGGTACCTACCCACAAAATGGCAGCGAAAAGCCCCAATAATCCCACAAAAACAGCGATCCATCCTTCAGCAGCGAAATAAGCCATATCGGCCAGGCGCGCCAGCAAGGGGATGGTGGTTAACGGGGGCACGAGGCGAATGATCGTTCCGAGCCCGCGGCGCAACAGAGAAGATTCCAAATAGGGCAAATGGAAAGGAAAGATACCCCAACGCAATAGGATAGAGAAAACATAAGCCCACGGGTTGCCCATGCCCCACAAAGATAACATCACCCCAAAGGCGCGCGAAGCAAAGGATAAAACCACCCGCTCCCGCAGGGTTGGATGAGGAGGACGGCTGAGCCAGAGTGCCAACTCAACGATGTCGATCGACGCCCATGCCAAAAGGAGGCTCAATTGGTTACCCGCAAAAATGGCAACCAATCCCAACCCTACGAGGAGTAGACTGCTCCCCCAACCAAACACTGGCTCGCCTTCTTGAGTCGAAGCCTCAGTGAGGATTACTGCTCCGCCCACCGTTACCAAAGCAAAACCCACCGCCCATGAAAACCCATCCGCTAGCAATGCCGGAGAGATGGGGAAAAACGCTGCCGGTTGCCAATTCGGCAAGGGGAGATAATGGGGTAAGTAGAACCGTACCCCAAGCAAAAACAACCACGACGTGGTCATTCCTAAGAAAGCAGTTAACCATAGAAAGCCAAGCCTTGACTTCCGCAGGCGCAATATGACCACCCCACTAAAGGCAAAAAGTGGAGCAAGGATAGCACCAGACAAAAGGGCAGATGCAATCATGAGAGTAGATTACAACAATTCACCTGTAGATCTTTTAACGAAACGCCCTTGACCCGCTTCTCCCAGCCATTGCTCTCCATCCACGATCAGCTTTCCTCTCAAGAAGACCTTTACCGGGTAGCCCACAAGTTCCCACCCTTCATAAAGATTGTAATCGGTGCGATGTTGTGCCACCCCGACACCGTAAGTAAGACGCTTTTGCAAATCCCAGAGAACAATATCGGCGTCTGACCCCGGCAGGATTGCCCCTTTTTGCGGGTAAAGGCCAAAAATTTTAGCCGGATTGGTGCAATTTAAAGCCACAAACTGGTTTTCGGAAATTCTGCCTGCGCGCACCCCGTAGGTCCAAAGGATGGGCAAACGATCCCCTACCCCTGGCAAGCCATTGGGTATCTTGGTGAAATCATCTTTGCCTAGTTCTTTCCCAGGGATGGCAATTTCTTTGCCTTCATAATCGATCGCCTGTTCTCCGTTGTAGAAAAAGGGGCAATGGTCAGTGCCGATAGTCTGGATGATGCCTTGCGCTAGCCCTTCCCATAGCCGTTCATTATCCTCACTCGTCCGCATCGGTGGCGAGCAGACCCATTTTGCACCGTCGGGACGTCTTAGATGATCGATAGTGAAAAAGAGATATTGAGGGCAGGTTTCGCCCATCACCGCAACCCCTTTTTCGCGACCATAAGCCAATTGATCAACCTCCCCGCCTGCGTTCATGTGGACGATATACAACGGCGCGCCGCTTTGAGCCGCAAGGGCAATGCCCCGAAGGGTGGCTTCCACCGCTCCCCAACTCGGTCGCGTGTGAGCATGCCATTCAGGGGTAATCTTGCCGTTAGCCAGCGCCTCCGCCACAAGCAGCTCGATCACATCACCGTTCTCCGCATGCAGCATCGTTAGAATGCCATATTCCTTTGCTATGCGCATGGCGGCAAAGATTTCACCATCGCTAATCCGCAAGCGATTATTGTACGCTGTAAAAACTTTAATCGATGGCATTCCCCAGTCTACCAAGCGGTGTAATTCCTGAGCAATCTTCTCATTCCAGCGGGAAATATTCATGTGAAAACTATAATCAATGGCTGCTTTCGCGTCGGCTTTCTCACGCCAAACAGCGATGCTTTCCTCTAACGTTGCCTTATCCAAGGGGACAAAATCGATCACCGTGGTGGTGCCGCCAAAAGCAGCAGCTTTATGGCCGCTATAATGGTCATCGCTGGAGACAGTGCCAAACATGGGCAGGTCGAAATGAGTATGCACGTCCACTCCGCCCGGCATGGCCGTCAAACCTTTGCCATCGATCACATTACAGCCTTCTGCAGACAAATTTGAGCCAATGGTTTTTATCTTCTCCCCTTCGATCAAAATATCAGCGTGAAATTTTTCGCTAGCCGTAAGGATCTCTACACCTTTAATTAATAGCCTCTGATTACCGTTCATATTTCACTTCCTTTCCTTACCATCCTGAATCCATCTAGTCTGAAGAGATTTTCGGTCGAATTTTCCAAGCATTGCTGAGCCCTAAGACCGCCGCGAGCACCTCTGGAGACAGCTCTTGCGCGAAATCTTCTGTAGTGTGATAGGCGTACGAGCTCCTTTCTTTCAAAGCTCGCCACAAACCGGCGCGATCTTCTTCGGCAAGGATTAAGTCATCAATTGTTTCTGCCCGCTTGAGGTATTCTCCCCAAGTGTAGAAAAAAGTGATCCGCTTCCATCGTCCGGCGAGAAGGGCCTTTTCCAGCGGCACGAGCGGAGAAAGTTGAATCTTATAATAGGCTTGGTTTGCAAAGGGATGCTCTTGTTCATCCCGCAACAGTTCACTGCGCGTGGTCAGCTCCACGCCGCGAATTTCAGCCAGATATTCGATCCGCCATTTTGCATCGCCAAAAGCAGCAGTCTGGTAAAAAGCCACGTAATCCACCGCAACCACTTTCGGAGCCGAGCGCATGGGAATGCGATACCACCCCAGAAGGCGGGCAATTTCCAAATCGCGCGGTGCCTTCAAAATAGAAACTAGAATCAGCGCGTTGTCAGCCAACATGAGCTTATTATACTCGCAGATAAAAATGCTTAACTCTAGAGAGCGCTGGAAGAAGAAACTAGAACTCCATCTAGACTAAGTCCTCTTTGAGAAAAACCAATAAAAAGTAGGACAACATGCTGCTGTTGTCCTACTTTTCACCGTTTCCTGACAGAGCGACCTATAAAAGCCCGACGTCGCGGTTAAATTCTTCAATCAAGGCGTCGATCTCTTCCACCTGCTTTTGGACATCTGTCCAATAGTTGGGTTGATACCACTGCTCGATAATTTCTTCGTAGGTCTTACCCTGCTGTTCCACCCAAGTGAAATACTTCAGGTTGTGCACCCGCCGCCGGTCAACGTGACGAAGCTCAAGCAAGTTATCTGTTGATTGGCCCTGCAGATACTGAGCGAAATGAGCCGCGGCATCATTTTCACTGTATTCCCCAAATTCCTCATGCATTTCCTTAAGCCGGCTGCCATATAACTGCATCGAGTCAGTTAAGACAGTCAGGACAATATCATTCTCGCCGAGTTCATAGTATTTTGCCATCTTAATTGCCGAGAGCACATTCGAGATTCCCGAAAAGCCGAGCAAATCCAGTTTTTCGACAATCGTTTCAGGAACACCTTTCTTGACAAGATATGCCCGCCCACTTGGCTCATTGAATAAGCGTGCCAGATTGACCACTGCGTTATCGTCAATTGCGACAATCAGGTCAGTGTTTTTCACGTTATGAATCCAAGGCACATGTTTATCGCCAATGCCCTCGATACGGTGCGCGCCGAAGCCGTTTTCCAAGAGTGTCGGACATTGCAAGGCTTCGCTGGCACAAATTTTGCTTGCCGGGAATAGCTGTTTCATGTAGTCACCACTGGCGATTGTCCCCGCCGATCCGGTTGCGGAAACCATTCCACGGTACGTGTCTTTGGGGCGCATGGTCTCTTTTAAAACCTCTTCCATGGCATGGCCCGTGATTTCGTAGTGCCAGAGGTAGTTGCCAAATTCATCAAATTGATTGAAAATCATCAAATCTTCACCTGAACGGCGTAGCTCCCAGCATTTATCAAAGATTTCTTTGACATTTGACTCGCTGCCCGGCGTGGCGATGACCTCACCGGCGATTCTGGACAACCACTCAAACCGTTCTCGGCTCATCCCCTCCGGTAGAATAGCGATGGATTCACAGCTTAACAATGCCGAGTCGTAGGCTCCGCCCCGGCAGTAATTACCTGTAGATGGCCAGACGGCCTTTTGGGTTGTCGGATCAAACTGTCCCGTCACCAAGCGGGGCACCAGACAACCGAAGGCCGCCCCGACTTTATGGGCTCCGGTCGGGAACCATTTTCCAACCAAGACGATAATTCGGGCGGGAACACCGGTCAAAGAGGAAGGAAGCTCCATATAGTTCACTTTCCCAAATCCCCCGCCATGATCCACGGGCTCATTTTTCCAGGTGATTCGGAAGAGATTGCGAGGATTTAAGTCCCACAAGCCGATGGATTTCAATTCGTTCTTGATTTTTTCCGGAATTAAGTTCGGGTCTTTCATCTGGGCGAAGGTTGGAATGATAATGTTTCGTTCGCGCACACGTTGCACTGATCGCTTGCGCCTTTCAGGGATAACCGTTAAGTCAATCGTTGCCATAATTTTCTCCTTAGTGTATTTAATGTCGTTAACATACCTACCTTCAGGGATCGAACCTAAGTTATTAAGTGGGATCAGGTTCAGATTGATCTGTTTCTTCTCTTAGGATATAAAGCGGTCTGCCCTTTGCTTCATCGTATAAGCGGCCAACATACTCTCCTAATATCCCTAAAGAGATCAGTTGGACACCTCCGAGAAACAAGACCGCAATCAGGGTTGTTGCCTGTCCTAAAAAAGCCTGCATGCCGGATTGACGCAGGATGATCACCACCGGAATAGCGAGGATGCTTAACCCTGCTGCGGCGAACCCTAGGTAGGTGGCTAGCTGTAAAGGCAAGTACGAGAAACTGGTGATCGCATCACTGGCAAACTTAATCATCTTGCGCAAAGGATATTTCGTCCGCCCCGCAAAGCGCGCCGCTCGCCGGTACTGAACTCCGGTCTGCCGGAATCCCACCCAAACCGACATACCGCGCAAAAAGCGATGTCGTTCACGCATTCTTCTGAGGACGTTAACCACCTGTCGGTCAAGCAGGCGAAAATCACCTGTATCCAGTGGAATCTTGACGTCCGTTATGCGGTAAATCAAACGATAGAAAAGGGAAGCCGTAAAGAGCTTAAACCAACTTTCCCCCTCGCGCTCGGCGCGAACTGCATAGACAATCTCATATCCTTCCCGCCATTTAGCGATTAAGTCCGTCATCACTTCAGGAGGATCTTGTAAATCGGAGTCGATGATAATTGCCGCGCAACCACGACAGTGATCCAGCCCTGCAGTAACTGCCAATTGATGTCCAAAATTTCGGGCGAATATCAAGGGGCGCACGCGACGATCTTCTCTAGCGAGCTGGCGGATCAATTCTGTTGATCCATCTGTGGAGCCGTCATCCACTAAGAGCAATTCCCAGCTTAGCCCTAGCTCTTCGAGCACCTGCTTTATCCGCCGGTAAAACTCGGGCAGTGACTGAACTTCGTTGTATACCGGTGCGATAACGGAGACATCGACTCCAGACTTCACTATCTTATCCATATAGGTGCTTTTTCAAGGCATTCATGGTTGGTTCGATGATCGGGGCTTGCGGCACAGCTTGCATGGCAGCCTTTACATCCTTCAAACCGCTGCCCGTGTTCAAAACTACAACAGCATCGCCTTCCTCAATCAAACCCATCTGAACCGCCTGTTCTAAGCCTGCGAAGGAGGTAGCTCCAGCAGGTTCGGCGAAGACTCCTACCTGCCCTAGCGTAGCAATAGCTTGAAGAATTTTCTCATCGTCAACGGCAAGATAACTGCCACCGCTCTCGCGCGCGGCGCGCACTGCCCGCACGCCATCGCGAGGCAAATCTACCGATATCGAATCTGCCAAGGTGCTGGCTGCTACCGGTGTAATTTGCTCGCTGCCCGCTTGGAATGCGTTGTAGATAGCTGCCGATCCTTTGGATTGAATGCCGAAAATGCGCGGCATTTCTTCAATCCACCCCAGCGCGAGGAGATCCTTGAATCCCTTATGAATACCCGAAATGATATTGCCATCTCCCACAGAGACAAAAACATTCAACCGTTTCATGGCAGGATAACGATCCCGGCTCTGCGTCCACCACTCCCAAATTTCAAATGCCGCAGTTTTCTTCCCTTCCGCAGTGAAAGGGTTATAGCCAGTATTGCGGCAATACCAGCCAAATTCTTGGGCAGCTTGAATGGTCAAATCAAAGGCGCTATCGTAATTGCCATCCACCAAAATGACTTGCGCGCCATAGACCAACAACTGCGCTACCTTAGCCGGCGGTGCAGTCTTAGGCGCAAAAATGACTGCCTTGTGGTTTACGGCTGCCGCCATCCCCGCTAACGCAGCTCCGGCATTCCCAGTCGACGCAGTGACAACCACTTCGGCGTTGATTTCCTTAGCTCGAGCAACAACCACTGCGCTGGCACGATCCTTAAATGAAGCTGTCGGATTACGGCTCTCATCCTTTATCCAGAGCGTCCTCAAGCCCAATGGTTGGGCTAGGCGCGGCGTTTCGTACATAGATGTCCAGCCAACTTTTCGGAACGGTGTCCCTTCAAAGCCCGGTTCCCCAACGGGCAGCAGGGGTAGGTAGCGCCAGATCGAAGGCTCAGGGCTTTCAAAGATGTGCTTTGGCGTCACTGCACGTTGAATTTGCGGGTAGTCGAGGATAATATCCAAGTTGCCCCCATCGATGGGACAAGTATACTTGACATCCGCTTGGGTAAACTCATTGTGACAGATTGAACAACGATATACAAAAGACTGATTCAT
>CAKZNJ010000074.1 GCA_937129505.1 uncultured Anaerolineae bacterium
AACCTTCTCCTGCTAATGTCTCCACAAATACGGTATGTCCATGAGCAATAAGTGCATTCACGCCTGAAGGGGTCAGAGCAACTCTGTTTTCCTTTACTTTTATTTCTTTAGGTACACCAATTTTCATAATTCCTCCTTATTATAATAAATAAATTATACTGATTATAATAAATTTCTATAATCAAAAGATAATTTTTGTAGCATTGGCTTAGATATCCTAAAAAAGTAGTAATTTGTTAATTACATAAAGTGAGTGAGCTATCACTCACTTTAATCATAATGATTTTTCCAAATAAATTTTGCAACCATTTTTTTATTTTTTTATATAATTTTGTTTAAATTTAAATTTTTGGTAGAACTTCCCTTTAATTTTATCATAGTTACTTACATATATAAAAGGAAAAACTCAAAGGGATATTTACATTTTTCCATTACCAACTGATTTAAACATCAATTTAGCAATTGCAGATTCTCTGTCGTGATCTACAACTGGTTTGGGATAGTCGGATTTGTATTGTGTGAAAGCCCAGTTGTGTATTGCTTTTGGAGATAAATCCTTTAATTCTGGTATCCATTGTTTAATATATTTACACTCGGCATCATATTTTTTTTGCTGCAACCATGGATTAAAAACTCTGAAATATGGCACTGCATCACATCCCGTAGATGCTGCCCACTGCCAGTTTCCATTGTTCACTGAAGGGTCATAATCAATTAACTTGCTTGCAAAATATTGCTCCCCCCACCGCCAGTGAATATGTAAATCCTTAACAAGAAAACTTGCTACAATCATGCGCACACGGTTGTGCATCCAGCCTGTTGTATTTAACTGTCGCATACCTGCATCTACAATTGGGAAGCCTGTAAAACCATTTGTCCACTTTTCAAACAGGATATCGTTGTTTACCCATTGTAGATTATCATACTTTTTATAGAATGGTTTCCCAAATACATGTGGGAAATGATACGCAATAGTTGTGAAAAAATCTCTCCAGTATAATTCATTAATATAGGTTTGCAAATAAGAGTTTTTACTTGCCTCATGATATACTTCGCGTATTGATATTGTACAAAATTTAATAGGTGGGGTTGGTAGGCTTGTTCCTTTATTTTTGGATTAATTTGGTATTTTTTCTAATTTTTTAAAATTTATTCATAACCAGCCCGGTTATCAACTTTGGATAGAAATAGGTTGATTTTTGTGGCATTTTTTCTCCTGCAAGTGCTACGTCTTTAATTTCGCTTACGCGTGTCGGATTAAGTATGAATACGCAGTTTATGTCATCCTTCTTTGCTGCTGAAATTGCTTCGTCAAAATTTCGCGTATAAATAAGATTCTTTTGGTTTGCCATATTTTCCTTGTCTATGCCCAAACTATGAATATACCGCTGGGCCAACTGCTCTCCAATCTCAATGAACTTTCCATATACTTGCACCAAGCGACCCCTGAAACGCATATTTTGGCGGTTACGGTCTTTCATGCTGGGGTTGTCATGGCTCAGGTGGGAAATATCATTGCCTGCCGCTCAGAAAAACTGCGCGTGACAGAGGTGGGGGTGTTGAGCAATCCCTTAATTTGGGTGGGAATCTTTGCCGAAATTGCGATAATATTAATGCTGATCTATATCCCACCACTGGCAAGGATGTTCGAACACGCTCCTTTGCCAATAGAATTCTGGTTTTATCTAAGCTTGTTTGCCCCGATTCTGTATAGCCTAGACCGATTGCGAAAGATGCTGCTTTATTTCTTCAGTACAACCTGGGGTAAAAAGGCTAAGGCGATGCCCAATCATCTGCACGAGGAGGTCATATGAAAATCATTGTGATGGGATGTGGGCGGGTAGGCGAACAATTTGCCCGTCTGATGGATTCCGAAGGTCATGATGTGACTGTTGTAGATACCGACGAAACTGCCCTAGAAAAAATGAGACAGGGCTTTGGGGGAAAGGTAATTGTAGGCGTGGGTTTTGACCGCCAGATTCTGATCGAAGCGGGGATAGAAAGGGCCGAAGCGTTTGCAGCCACCAGCAATTCCGACAATGCCAATATCATTGCTGCCCGCATCGCCCGCAATATTTTTCACGTGCCGAAGGTTGTGGCAAGCTTGTATGACCCACGACGAGCCGAAATTTACCGCCGCCTCGGTCTGTTGACATTCTCATCCACCGCCTTGGGCGTTGAACGGGTGCGGGAGTTGTTGACCTTCCAAGAACTTGAACCGATGATGACCTTTGGCGGGGGAGAGGTGGCGTTGATCAAGTATGAAGCCCCTCCTATCCTAGAGGGTAAGCAAGTGCGCGATCTAACGGTGCCAGGAGAGATCAACGTGATCTCAATTTCGCGGCAGGGCCAGGCGATCCTTCCGATTTTGGGAACGACAATTAAGACCGGGGACATCATCTATATTGCCGTTTTAACTTTGGCTTTAGACCGCTTGAAAGCGCTTTTGAGCTACGCAGAAGGAGTGTGAATATGTTTGTGATCATCGTTGGTGGCGGGAAGACGGGCTCGTTTTTGGCTGCGCACCTCGTGCAGTTGGGGCATCGGGTACGGTTAATCGAGAATCGCCCGGCGATTGTTGAGCGTTTAGAACGAGAGATTGGCAAGGAGGTCCTCCTCCTAGGAGATGGCAGTTCTCCCAAGGTTCTAGAACAGGCAGGCATTCAAGAAGCGGATGTTTTGGCTGCGGTGACTGGCGAAGATGAAACGAATCTCGTGGTTACAACCTTAGGGCGTTTTGAGTTTCAAGTTCCACGCACGATTGCAAGAGTCAATAACCCTAAGAACGCTTGGCTTTTCGATCAGGAGATGGGAGTTGACATCGCCGTTAATCAGACCGATATGATGGCAAAGCTAATTGTTGAGGAAATGTCCTTAGGCGATATGATGATTCTATTGCGCTTGCGCAGCGGAGAGTATTCAATTGTCGAGGAACGAGTTGACCCGCAATCAATGGTCGTCCAGAAGGCTGTCAAGGAGATCCACTTTCCTCCCGAGTGTACGTTGGTAGGGATCTTTCGCGGTGACCAATTGATCATTCCGAAAGGGGACACCGTATTGCAACCTTATGATGAAGTCATTGCCCTAGCCCATACCCAACATATCGGAGAGTTGGCTTCGCTGTTTAGTGAGCAAAGTTAACTTTATGTTCAGCCGCGCTGTGCTAACCATTCTAGTAGTCGAGGCAGCGGCCAAGTGTTGATTACCGCTATAGGTGGAACCCAACCGCGACGGGCAACCGTTACACCAAAGTGGAGGAGGTCTAAGTCACTTTCTGAATGGGCATCAGTGTTGATGGCGATCAAGCCGCCCATCTCAGCAAAGCGGCGGGCATGCAGATCGTCGAGATCGAGGCGGGAAGGATGGGCGTTGATCTCCAAGATGACTCCGTGCTCACAGGCAGCTTGAAACACCGCCTCCATGTCTATATCGGCACCTTCTCGATGGGGGAACATGCGCCCTGTCGGGTGACCAATGCTGTCCACATGAGGGTTACGGATCACGTTGAGTAATCGCTCGGTGACCTGTTGTCGGGGCTGACGCAAACTCGTGTGCATGGAAGCGGTCACGAAGTCGAAGCCGGCTAACACTTCATCGCTGAAGTCCAAACTGCCATCGGCGCGAATCTCCACCTCAATACCGTGCAACAGGCGGATCGAGTCACCCATTTGTGCTTGCACTTGGCGAATTTCCTGGCGCTGTTGCAAAGCTGCCGCAGCGGTTAAACCGCCAGTGATGGCTAAGCTGGCTGAATGGTCGCTGATCACAAGCGCTTCTAACCCCCTTCTCCGAGCAGCTTCGGCTAACTCGCGAATGGTGAGCTTCCCGTCACTCCACGTGGTGTGAGCGTGCAGTTCACTGCGGATGTCACTTACTTTAATAAGGGAGGGTAACTTTCCTTCCAGTGCAGCTTGGATTTCGCCGCGGTCCTCACGCAGCTCTGGCGGTATCCATCTCAACCCTAAGGTTTCGTATACCTCCTCTTCAGTAGGGCACAGGATTTCGCTGCCGTCTTTACGGGTTAGTGCATGTTCTGAAAGCGAGAGCTCCTGTTTGAGGGCTAATTCCCGCAAGCGGACGTTATGGTCTTTAGAGCCAGTGGCGTATTGCCAGGCTGTGCCGAAACGTTCCGGTGGGTGCACCCATAGCTGGGCGCGCAAACCATGGTCATACTCGACACTGCTTTTCGTCTCACCGCTGGCGAGGATGCGTTTGACTTCACGATCGGAGAGAAAGGCTTCCATAATCGCTTTGGAGTCTGAGGCAGCGGC
>CAKZNJ010000075.1 GCA_937129505.1 uncultured Anaerolineae bacterium
ACATCCTAGAATTGTGACTAGAATGAAAAATAAAAATCCCAAGATTAAATTGCTTTGTGTTCTTGACATCATCTGCAAAGCTCCTAGATGAGAATTTATTGCAAAGAGAGCTAGTACAATAATTCCCATTATAACAAAAAAGGCCCCATCCTATAAATGGGGCCTTATGTTGCTAAGGATATTTAGACCTATTTAGGGGCAATAGTCAAACATAAATGGATAGACCGCGCTATCATTCCAGCAGAGGTTACCCGCTGGTGCTACATCGTATTGGAAGCGGAAGCGATAATCATACCATTGCCACCCATAATGCGGGTCATTTTCTGGAACATGTTGCAAGAATGTTCCGAAGTTCCAGAAGTTTGGTTTTTCCATAGTTGGCTCACCCCAGTACTTAGGTGTCCACCATTGCTTCATTGCTTCGCAACCGGTGAAGACAAGGCGCACATTACTTACGAAATTCATGCCACCCTTACCAGTAGTACCGCAGGCCGTAACCGTAGCACTGTAGCGCCGGCGCACGATATCGAAACGGGAAACATAATACGTTTCGCTATTGCCTTTTGGGGTGGCGGTCAGGAAGTACTTCTGCTCGCCGCGAAATTTCAGGGTGATATAAATATTGTCGCCGGTGTAGTTAACAACAGTTAGAACCGCCGGCCAAGGGCTGACTGCCGAGAGCAGCAGGGCTGCTAGCAGTACACCGAAGATGATCAAACGCTTGTTCACAATTAACCTCCTTGAAAATTTTTAAGGTTTTCGAAATTTTTTGCCTTTCGGCTTCTCCACATAATCTTATCTAGGCAACACCTCCTTTCAGAGAGAATCCCCTAATCAAAGATTAATGTTGGATTAGTGGCATTATAACTTAATCACAGATGAGAGTCAAGGGTTTTTTGCTCATCTAAGATTAATATTTTTTCTTCACTAAGTTCCTTCCTCCCAAGAGCTCAAGTACTTGCGCTGTTCATCGGTCAAGGTGTCAATACGCACGCCCATGGCATCCAGTTTCAGTTGAGCAATCTGGCGGTCAATCGCTTCTGGGACGGGATAGACTCTCTTCTCCAGCTCTCTGCCATGACGAGCAATATATTCAAGGCTCAAAGCCTGATTGGCAAAAGACATGTCCATCACGCTGGCAGGGTGGCCTTCGGCCGCAGCGAGGTTGATTAACCTTCCTTCCCCTAACAGATGGATGCACCGTCCATCCTTCAAGACATATTGCTCAACAAAAGGGCGCACCAAACGTTTTTCAACAGCCATCGCCTCCAAAGCGGGGATATTGATCTCAACGTTGAAATGTCCCGAGTTTGCCACAATTGCACCGTCTCTCATCACCTCGAAATGGCGGCGGTCGATGACGTTGATATCGCCTGTGACCGTCACAAAGATATCGCCAACCATAGCGGCTTCATCCATGGGCATCACCCGAAAGCCATCCATTACTGCTTCAAGCGCTGGCAGGGGATCAACTTCGGTAACAATGACAGTTGCCCCCATGCCCCGCGCCCGCATTGCCAAGCCACGGCCGCACCAGCCATAGCCAGCGATGACGAAGGTCTTGCCAGCCAAAAGGATATTCGTCGCCCGCACGATGCCATCGATCGTCGATTGACCGGTGCCGTAGCGGTTATCGAAGAAATGCTTGGTCATGGCATCATTCACGGCGATCACCGGAAAGCCAAGGGCGCCATCGGCAGCCATGGCGCGCAATCGAATAACCCCTGTGGTGGTCTCCTCTGTGCCCCCCAGCATGTTTTGCAGCAAGTCTCGCCGCGATTTATGCAGCGTGCTGACCAAATCTGCCCCATCGTCCATGGTGATGTGCGGCTGATGGTCTAAAGCGGCATCGATATGACGATAATAGGTGACATGATCTTCCCCTTTGATGGCAAAGACCGGAATCTCAAAGTAACTCACCAAAGCAGCAGCTACATCGTCCTGAGTAGAAAGCGGGTTGGAAGCCGTCAGCACCACCTCTGCCCCGCCCGCATGCAGAGTTTCCATTAAGTTGGCTGTTTCGGTGGTGACGTGCAGGCAAGCAGAAATGCGCAGCCCTTGCAAGGGTTTTTCTTTGGCAAAACGCTGGCGAATCAAACCCAGCACAGGCATTTCACGTTTCGCCCATTCAATCCTTCTTCGCCCTCCCTCGGCGAGATTGATGTCGCGGATATCGTATTTTTCCATGAGAGCTCCTATCTATAGTTTTGAGTTTTGAGTTAAGCAAGGTTGCTGTTGGTTTATGAGGTTGGTTCCTCGCGGTTTAAAAAGATGTCCAATTTGCCATGATCGTCAAAAATCTGGCGAAAACGCTGGACAAACTCGAAGGGCGTGTAGCGGTGGCTCTGGGTGCCGTGTTGCTCCAAACAATAAGTGGCTGCTAGGGCGCCCACTTTTCCGCAGGTCTCCCAATCTAAACCGCGCGCATAGGCAGCAAGAAATCCGCCGCGAAAGGCATCGCCAACCCCGGTAGGGTCGGCAACCTTTTCAGGAGGAATGGCAGGGATATGAATGTGTTGACCTTCAGCGTAGAGCTCGGCACCCTGCTCGCCGCGCGTGACCACCATAAAGCGCACCTGTCGGGTGATGTCTGCTGGGCTATAAGCGGTTATCTTTTGAATTAAGGCAAATTCATAATCGTTGACAAACAGTGCCAAAGCGTGATCGATCCCATGGCGGATTTCCTCGCCCGTCAGACGGACAATCTGTTGGCTAGGGTCGTACAGATAGGGGATATCCAAGGTGATACATTCATCCACATACTGCTTCATCGCCTGCGGATCGTTCGGTGAGATGACTACCAAATCGGGTTTCTCACCGTCGAGCTCAGAGAGGCGCAATTGCGAGGCAAACGCCATCGCGCCGGTGTAAAATGTGGCTATCTGGGCATTCGAGCGGTCTGTGTTGGCAAAAAAAGAAGCGGTAAAGGTGCCCGGAATCACCTTGGCCCCGCAGGTGTCAATGCCATTCTCTTCCAACCAGCGCCGATAGTCTTCAAAATCCTCCCCCACCGCAGCCAATAAACGCGGCCGCTCGCCAAACAAGGCTAAGGTATAGGCAATGTTTGGCGCAATGCCGCCGCGCCGTTTTTCCATCGTCTCAACCAAAAAGGAAAGGCTGATGTTTTCGATGTGTTCCGGAAGGATATGCTCTTTGAAGTAACCAGGGAAACTCATCAAGTAATCATAAGCGACAGAACCGGTAATGACAATATTCACTGTTTGCCCTCCCTAGCGGATCGTTATCGGATGAGAAAGAAAGAGTGATGCCAGATTGCTGTCAAATGGGGGGTAAATTACTCCATATTCGGTCACAATTCCGCTCAACAGGCGGGCGGGTGTGATGTCGAACGCCGGGTTACGGGCTTTTGCCCCCGCGGGGACGACATTCTGCCCTTGAAATTGGATGTCTAGGACTTCTTCAGGCGAGCGTTCTTCAATTGGGATCAGCCCTCCATGAGCGAGGGTGCGATCAATGGTGGAGGTCGGGACAACCGTATAGACAGGAACATCGTTGTCCTTGGCTGCCAGTGCGAGCATGTAACTTCCAATTTTATTGGCAACGTCGCCATTGGCGGCCATGCGGTCACCGCCAAAGAAAACCTTATTTACTTCTCCGCGCTGCAGAAAAAAGCCTGCGGCGTTATCGGTGATGATCTCAAAAGGGATACCGTATTGCTGCAACTCCCACGCTGTCAGGCGAGCCCCTTGCAGGCGCGGCCGGGTTTCATCCACCAAAACATGGACGCGCTTCCCACTTTGGTGAGCATAGCGGATAACCCCTAAAGCTGTGCCCCAGTCAACCGTTGCCAATGCGCCTGTATTGCAGTGATGGATGATCGTATCGCCATCTTCGATCAAGGCAGCACCGTATTTCGCCATCCGTAAATTGACCTGAATATCTTTTTCAGCTATCTGATGGGCTTCATGTAAGAGCGTTTTTTTGAGTTCTTGCGGGGTTACATCCTCCTGCATGACCTTTTTCATCAGGCGCTCAACCCCCCAACGCAGGTTGACAGCTGTCGGTCGAGCAGTAACCAGAGCATGGGCAACATCTTGTAATTCCTCGCGCAATGCTTCTAGGGTAACCGCCGAGGAGTTCTGAGCGGCCAGCGCTAATCCATAAGCCGCCGTCACCCCAATGGCCGGTGCACCACGCACGACCATCTCCCGGATCGCCCAAATGACCTCTTCTGGCGTGCCAAAGGAAAGATACCGCAATTCAGCCGGCAAAAGACGCTGATCGATGAGGCGAATCTGGCACTTTACTTCATCCCATTCGACGGTTCTCATACCTTTGATTCCAAACCGCCATTATACAATGAATTACCCTTCCTGCAACCTGTTCATCCGCCAGTAAGCAAGAGCGAAAAATAACCCGGCGTACCCCACTAAGGCCGCGGCAGGCACTAGAACTGAATTAAACCCCAATCCTCGCAAGGTGATGTTTTTGAATCCATCCATCGCCCAAGCCACAGGCGAAAGATGTCCGATGCGTTGAAATGCCTCGCCGGTCACTTCGAGCGGCACCCAAGCGCCCCCCAAGCCGGCCAAGATGAACATCGGCACCAGCGAAAAAATCACCGCTTGATCTTCATTGCGCGCCAAGGTGCCGATGAGCAAGCCCAAAGCCGTAATGCATAAAGCTGCACAGAACGCAACAACCAGCGTTGCTAGAGGCAAGCGTAGATAATTCACCTTCAGGATAAATTGAGCAAAGACGATCAGCAAGAGGAATTGTCCGAAAACCAGCGTAAAAAACGCCAGAGCATGTCCGAATAGGATTGTGGAACGGTTAATGGCGGTGGTCAGCATACGCTGTAAACAGCGCGATTTACGCTCGCCAACCAAAATTTGAGCACAGGTCATTAAGCCAGCAATGGCAAATTGTAGCATCATGCCCGGTGATGTGTGGGCTAGGGCGTTGTTCGAGCTCTTTTCTTCTCCAAGAGCGGGGCTTTTGGTTTCGATTACCGCAATGGGGGACGCCGCCCAAGCCTTGAGACAGCGGTCAAAAGCATAGCGGTAGGGAATGTGACCGTTGGTGATCTCTTCCATGATGAATGCGGTGCGTGCTGCGCTGTCCAAACGGCCCACAGCCGACAAGAGGGCAGCCTCAACTGTCGTCCACGCAGCCGATCCTCCTTTGGCGATCACCGTAAGTCGCAGGCTTCGATCTCTCAGGAACGTTTTCCCATAGCGAGAAGGGACCACAATTGCTGCGGCGAGTTTGTCCTCCGCCACCATTTGTTCCAATTTTTGGTGCGAGGAGGATGGATCTTGGACGAGGCGGATTACTTCGGAGCGGTTCAGCAGGAATTTCAGTTGCTCACTAACCCAGCTCTGATCCTCGTCAAGGTACCCAACCGGCAAGCGAGAATCTGAACCTGAACTAAATCCACCAAAGGCAAAACCGAATAAAAAAGTGAACAGAATCGGCATCAACAAAAGGAATAGAAAGGTCTTGAAATCCCTGAGGAGCTGAAGAAGATCTTTTTGAGCAATGTTAAGAATGTGAGCCATGGATTTGTGCCAGATCAGCGATGGACAATGACAAGCTTCGCCGCAGGACCAATAGCCCAGTAGGTTTTGGGATGAATTTGAGGTATCGAACTGGGCTCTTGTAAGCCACAAGGGCTCTGCTCAAGCA
>CAKZNJ010000076.1 GCA_937129505.1 uncultured Anaerolineae bacterium
GTGATGTTCTGGTGGATCAAACGCAAAGGATGGGTGTAGTTTATTACAAAGGAGTTCAACAATGAATCAAAAACTGAGTGCCAGTGCCCAAAGAGTTCAAGACGCGCTTAGACAGCGAGGCTATGCGGCTGAGGTGATCGAGCTTCCCCAATCTACCCGCACAGCGATCGAAGCTGCCCAAGCCGTGGGGTGCGATGTTGCCCAGATTGTCAAATCTTTGATCTTCAAAACGAAACGCACTGAGAGACCGGTTTTGGTGATCGCCAGTGGCGCAAATCGGGTGAACGAAAAAGCGCTCGAAACACTGATCGGCGAACCACTTGGCAAAGCCGATGCGGAATTTGTCCGCCAGCAAACCGGCTTCGTTATTGGCGGCGTTCCCCCCATCGGTCATATCCAACCTATTCAAACTTTTATCGATGAAGACCTCTTAAGGCTAAATGAAATCTGGGCAGCGGCTGGAACTCCCCACGCAGTCTTTAAGATGTCCCCTCAGATGCTTGTCGAAATGTGCGGCGGTCAAGTGGTCAAAATCACATAATAGTGCAACGGTTTTTGCCCTCCCCTTTGCTTTGATACAAAGATGCGTCAGCCCGTTCCAAGATCGATCGCACCGTATCATCAGGACGGGACAAAGTGCCCCCGATAGAAATGGTCACGCCGATCTCGCCCTTTTCGGTGATCAAGGAGTTCTGCTCCACCAAATGACGTAATTTTTCAGCAATTGCCATGATTTGCTGAGCATTGACATTGTAAAGGATGACAAGAAATTCCTCGCCTCCCCATCGCCCGACATAGTCGCTTGTCCGAATGCTATATTGAAGGGTATCTGCAACCAATTTCAGCATTTGATCGCCGACTATGTGTCCATAAGTATCATTGATGAGCTTGAACTCATCTACATCGATCAACAGAACTGCAAAAGGTTCTGCTAGTTGATGATAGGCATGCAAAGCGGCTACGAGGTTCGCCTCACTAAAACGGCGGTTGCCAATGTTGGTCAAGGCATCTCGGTCAGCAGCATATTGCAGTTCATGGATGCGATGGCGCGTGGCAACGAACACTGAATTGTCATTGAACACCTCGACCGCTCCAATAACATTGCCGTCCTCATCGCACAAGGGTTGGGCACGAATGCGCACCGGTACCCGATACCCTTCTTTGTGATAAAGATAGACCTCGACTTCACGGGGAATCCCGTCTTTGATCACCGCAGCTAGGGGACATCCGGTCTTACATAGCAGATTGCCCTGCTCGTCTGTATGGATCAGAATTTGCTCAAAACAACGTCGCCCAACGACCTCGTCCCTTGTATACCCGCTGATCTCCTCTGCGCCGCGATTCCAATACGTAATCTTGCACTCCGCATCGACAAAATACACCCCCTCAAAGAGATTATCGAGGACATTTTTATAAAACTCGTCCGATTGGCTCATCGCTCACCTCTCCGCTAAGGCGTTCGATTATATATTCTGCGATAAAGACCAAAAATCTCATAAATTCCTCGTAAATAATTGCGGGTCTCGGAAAATCGAACGAGTTCAAGAAAGAGATCAGGATCGCCAGCGGCAAGTTCGTACCAAGCCATCGCATTCCCCGGACCGCCATTGTAAGCTGCCAAGGCGGCATATAGATCACCCTTAAAGTAATTTCGCCATTTGGCGAGATAATACGCCCCAAACTCGATACTCACTTGGGGGCGATATAAGTCTGCGCCAGTATAATTTGGCGGCCACCCCAGGTTTTGGGCAATCTCATCCCCGGTGGCCGGCATGATTTGCATCAAACCCCGCGCTCCAGCCGATGAGCGAACAAAGCCCTCAAAGGCGCTCTCCTGACGAATGATACTAAACAGCAGCAAGGGATGGAGCCCATATTTTTGGGCGATCGGCAGGACTAGATCCGCAAAATAAGTGCCAAAACGGACGTGATTAAAATAAAGGGGGGCGCTAATCGAGGTCGCATCATCGTAGCCGGCTAAATTCAGCACCTGACGGGCAGAAAAAATTGCCAATCGATAAGCCCCCAGCTCTAACATTGCATTGAGCAAGCGAAAGCTACTCACCGCATCCTGAGAGACAGCAATGCGGAGGTCTTCAAACTCGAGACGCGCTTCGTCATACAAGCCCAACCTCCACAACTCTGAGCCGCGCTGATAGCGCGGGTCATTCGCCAAATCCCCGATACCACTGAGATCTACCTCGTTTCCAATTTGGAAGGTGGCGCGCAACCATTGCTCCGCTTGACGCCGTTCGCCCTCCCAGTCAACCGCCAGATCATACATCTGCGGTGGTGTAAAAGGAGCTTGACCCAGGATCAATTCACGGGCACGCTCACTGTAGTAACCGGTCGGATCCACATTTACCGCTTGACCCCACGTGACCCGAGCAGCGGCCTCGTCTCCTAAGGCCTTCTGGCATTTTCCTTGCCAAAGATAGGTCGCCGCTCTCTCGCGCAAATTGGGTGCCAATCCTAGGGCGCGGCCAAATAACGCGAGGGCGCCGTTATAATCTCCCACACGATAGCGGCTGATCCCGGCTAAGAAAATTGCCCGGTAGGTATACTCACTGGCCGGGTATTGGGGTTCAAGTTTTTCCCAAATCTCCGCTGCCCGCTGCAATTGTCCATCCATCTCGGCAACCAAACCGGCGTCGAACAGAAACTCGGCCGCTCGTGGATGGGTAGGAGCTGCTTGAACGAAGTTCAATAACGTCTCGATGGCTGCATTGTAATCTTTGACAAAATACCATTGAGTATATGCTTTTTGATCCCAGGCATCATCCCAAAAGCGGTCTTCCGCAAACTCGGCAATGATCTCATCCCACGCTTTGATTGCCTTTTCGTAAGCCCCTATTGCCCGCAACGTCAAACCATAGTAGTACAACGCTGTCGCCCGATTTGCTCCCCCTTTCTGAAAATAGCGATCGAAAGCTGCCAGAGCAACACCATATTGACCTGCAAAATAATCGACAATTCCCCGATTCAAGTCATCGACCGGCACCCCCGCCTCTACTAAGATCACTAGCGCCAAATATGAATCGTAGGCGGTTGGATAATTGTTGACCGCATCCAAGTAGGCAGCATACGCTTCTTGATTTTGACCGAGAGCGGTAAAGGACTGTCCCTTGAGATATGCCATCCGCGCTTTGGTAGCGGCACTA
>CAKZNJ010000077.1 GCA_937129505.1 uncultured Anaerolineae bacterium
CGGGCGGCAGGAGATTCGGACAGCATTTGCTCTATTTTTCACAAGCCCCACTTGCCCGCTTATCAATGCCTTCTTTCCCCTTTCAGCATCCCACTTTGCCCCCTTTTTTGCGCGCTGTGGTGCTTGTTTTGTCCCACTTTTTAAGGTGCTACCCCGTTTTGCGTACCCCCCTCCCTTTTTTGCCCATTTTTAGCCCTTTTGGCAGGGGGGGTGCGCAAAACCGTTTCTACAATCCTTATTATATCCTCCTTTTCCCTTTTTGACAAGGGATTAAGAGCCCCTCTTTTCGGGCTGTTTTGACTGTTGTGCAACGTCAGCTTTAACAAACGGCTCGGATTTACTTCTTTTCAACACCAATGGCTCAAGCTAGACGATTATCACGGATGGCGGGGAAGTAAGTTGCCCCAAACCTACACAGCGCATCTTGGTGCGGCATGCTGCACAGATCAGGTAAATCCGTAGCGAATCTTCCTCCATAACCATTACCCGCTCCACCCGCTTTAAGAGATTGGTCAACTCTGCCTCATTTAAGTAGGCTTCAAAGACCGAATCCTGGACGCGCTCTCCAATCGCTTCCATGATCTTAGCGATCCTCACCAACCGCTTTGGATCCGCAATATCATACGCTAAAAGGTAAAAGAAGCGTTCGCTCATCCAGAGAGTTACCCGTAAATTTAGCGAAAACCCATCGCTTGATAATTTGGTAGCCCGCTCTGGATACACTGGGCTATTTGACGCGCCTGTTCAATTAGACATTGACGAAGCGAGAACTGCATCTGGCGTAAGGGATGGGTATACTTCGTCTCCATGCGTTGTTCGTAGGCAAGCAAGAATCGCCGGCTGCCTTCTTCCTTCAGGCGAATGGGGCGTTCGGTATCGCCGGGCTCAAAATCACTTAGGCCGAGCTGACCGCTATTCAAACACCACAAAACCACTCCGTCCACCACTGGGCGAAATTCTTCCATGAGGTCTAGTCCTAGGGCGGGTCGGTTGTAAGCAATCTCGTGCAAAAAGCCGGCATAGGGGTCGAGCCCCACAACTTGCACGGCACTAGCGGCTGCCTGAGCAAGGAGGGTGTAACCGAAGGAAAGCAGAACGTTAACGGGATCACGAGGGGGACGGCGGTTGCGTTCATGAAACTGCCACTTGGGATCAATCAGACAACGCAAGCCCCCAAAATATGCTTGAGTTGCGGCACCTTCAGCACCGATAAGCGATGAGAGTGCAGTTTTATGGGGAATGTTTTGCAGCACCTGCTCAAGCTGGTCACAAGCGCTTTTCAGTTCCACATGGGGTTGCTGACGCAAATGACGGAGGAGCAGGGTGCGCTGATGCGCCAATTTTGCGCTGACAAAGCTTTTTGCCATTTGTAAGACGAATTTCTCATCGCTCAGCCGATTATATTGCAAGCGGCGCAAGGGGACATGGGGGGTAAGCTGGCCGAGCAAGCGACCTCGATACTCGCCGCGTATGCTGAGGAAGACCACCTCCGTGTTTCGTTCGAGAAAGGCATTAATGGCAGGGGTGGTCAGGCTCACATTGCCGAAGATGACCACCTGATCAACTTGCGATAGTGGGATGCTGACCAGCGTTTGAGCTGGATCGCTCTGTTCATCCTCAACGACCACGCGGCGGTTGCGGATGCGGATTTTGGTGTTCTGCTGAACAAGATAGAGCGGCGGCATTCAGTTGTTAAGGTTCTAAAGCTGTGAGGGTGCTCTCCAACCAGCGACATTGACCCATGCCGTAACTGACCCCGACACCAACACC
>CAKZNJ010000078.1 GCA_937129505.1 uncultured Anaerolineae bacterium
TCTTTCCCTCGGCGAACTGCCCCCACGTCAATTGGGTGGGTGTGTTGGGACGTAGGCTCGAAATGAAGGTGAGGTGAGGTAATCCTTCTTGGTTCACCGTGGCTAACAAGCCGATTTTTAGAAATGGGGCGAGAAGTTGCAGGTCTTCATCCGAAAAGTAAGAGAAAGTTTGGTTCATTGGCTTACTCCGTAGAACTGTTAAACTTGAACACGAGTAGCTCCAGTGGGGATGATCAAATCGGCTGGAAAACCCGAAGAGCGGGCATAGGCGGTCAGCTCATCCAATTCTTCAGTGGTTAACAGAGGTGTCGCCTGATATTCCCATTTCATGCCGAGGCGGCGATATTTGTCACGGCAGAGATTATTAAAGGCGCACAATTCCCAGCGTTCGACCTTATCCCCAAGGGCTTGGGCGAGAAACGCCCCAATCCCTTGCAGATTCTCCCTGCGGGCGGTGGCGCCAGGGATCAGAGGTGTGCGAATCCATATATGGAGGTGAGAAAATTCATTAATGTGCTGGCTGATCATCAGAAGGTTCTGCAAAATTCGTTGGTTGTCTACCGAAGTGAAAGAGCAGTGTTTTTCGTTGTCGATTTCTTTGAGGTCGAAAAGCAGAAAATCAGTGAAAGGCAGGATTTTCTCTAAAGCAGATGGCGAGACAAATCCACATGTGTCTAAAGCGGTTGATATATTTTCCGCTTTTAGGCGGCGGAAAAACTCAGTGACGAAATCAGCTTGTAGAGCGGGCTCCCCCCCTGAAGCAGTGACTCCACCGCCAGAGGTTTCATAATAGCTGCGGTCTTTGAGCACTTCGCCCATTAATTCCTCGATTGTGATGATGCGCCCAAGCATCTCTAAGGCGTTTGCTGGGCAAGCTTCGACACAACGACCACAGGCTGAACAGCGGTCTCGGTCGATCCGTAACCCACCGTCCTCTGAACGGCTGAGGTTTCCTTGCGGACAGGTTTGGATACATGTGTTGCAACCGATGCAACGTGTTTCTAGCCATTGAATTTGAAAGTTAGAAACCATACTTTCTGGATTGTGACACCAGCCACAGCGTAGGGGACACCCCTTGAAGAACACCGTTGTACGGATACCGGGTCCGTCTTCGGTGGAGAAACGTTGCAGGTGCAGAATCCGCGCGGTGAGAGCACTCATAGCTTCTTACATGCAATGGGCTTCGCGAGCGATGATCTCATCTTGTAACTCTTTGCCGATCGAAGTAAAGTAAGCATTATAGCCAGTGACTCGCACCAGAAGGTGGCGGTAGTTCTCCGGGTGCCTTTGGGCATCACGCAGAATGTCTGCATCGATCATATTGATTTGCAAAGCCGTACCACCATTTTCGATATAACCGCGCAAAAAAGCCTTAAATTTCTGGCGGTGTTCTGGATCGCGCAGCAAAGAGGGGCTGAAGGTCATGGTGTGGCTACCGCCGTTTGGAAGGAAATTAATATACCTTTCCCAATCGCCGCCCCCATTGTTGCTTTTGCCACCTAATGCCTTACCAACTGAATTGACATTTGCTGTCGGGCCGTTGATGTCTGCTCCGTTCGAAGGGCAGAGAGCATTAGAGAGAAATTTACCTCTCGGCCGGCCATCGGGGCTGGCAGGTAGGATGAACGAGTCGGCAACCCAATAATTCCACGAAAGCATACCGGGGCGCATTTGCCTGCCTGTCCAACGAGTTTTATGCTTCCATGTTTCTTCTGTCCATAGTTCCATCACGCGGCGCGCCATTTCGTCTGCTTGATCATCATCACGACCATACTTAGGAGCTTTGTTCAATGCCTGAGCTTGAAGCACGGCATGGCCTTCCCAATTATCCTTTAGCGCTTGGA
>CAKZNJ010000079.1 GCA_937129505.1 uncultured Anaerolineae bacterium
AAAACCGAATATAATAATCCCAAGAGAATATGAGGAGAGTGCGTGAGCTCGATGGGAAAAACTTGGCTGAGGGCAGGTAGTCGAAATTTTTTTCCATTTTTGAGGGAAGGAGATTTTGCGCTATTTCCCAAATGGATCAAACAGCGCAACCCGTTTTGCAAAATAAATATAAGGAGAGAACAATTTGCTGTTTTTTGCAAACAATCAATAGACGAGAATCGTTCGAAAAGAGCTAATATTGTATTTTTTGATTTAGGAGGATAGAGATGAAAAATTGGTTTACGATAGGATTGAGCATCATTGCGGCAATTGTCTTGGGCTTGTTAGCTGTACAGCCTGCCTATGCAGATTCCTCGGTGATTTATGTTAGAACCGACGGTGATGATACGAACTGCAATGGCACAGCTAATTTTGCCTATCCAGGTTCTGGTGGTCCAGGACTCGACTGCGCGGTAAAAACCATTCAAAAAGGGATTGATCTTGTCTCTGCTGCAGGAACAGTTTACGTAAATGACGGTACATACGGCGAGAATATCCTTGTTCTTAACAAGAACTTAAAACTCTTATCCATAAATGGGCAATCTAACACGACAATTCAGGGGATATCAGGAGTCGGTGCTCTGGCTACAATATTAGTAGACGGAACAACCACAGGAATTCAAATCGGCGATCTGAATCAGGGTTTCAAAATTATTGGAATTGACAACAACAATCCCGCAGTGGAGAATGCTGCGCTTTATTTTCGGGGGAATCACGCAAATGCGGTTATCAAAGGAAATGAAGTAGAAGCAAAGGGAGACCATGGGCTACTTTCTGAATATAGGGCTGGGATCACGAACTTTGTCATTGACTCAAATATCTTTTCCGGAAAAACATTTATTGGAGAAAATCCTGCTGGAGATGGATTCAACGAACAATTTTCATTGCCGAATGTTCCCCGGCAATTGGTAGTTATGGGTGGCGGAGCGGCTGAGACGCAAACAACTAATATCCAATTTATAAACAATCAGATCCGCGGTACTGCTGGTGGAATTAATTCAAGCGGGAAAGAGCAGGGAAATACCTTGGTTACAATTGATGCAGAAGGTAGTTTAATTGAGGCGAATACCTTTGAAGGTGTCACAACAAGATATGCGACAAGTTTACGAGTCCGATGGCCCAATACCACAATTAAGAATAATATTTTTAAGAGTACAGGCTTAACCCCCACCACAGGCCATTTGTTTATTCAAAACAATCCTTTGAATAATACGCTTATCACTGCTAACAGCTTTGACAAAGGTGTGTATATTGAAAATTCTACTGGTGGAACAATAGGCGTTGGAATCTATCCATTCTTGGATAATGCACCAGCAGGTTCTACTATCAAGGTGCTTGCAGGAGTGTATGAGGAAAGTAAAGGGGGTTGGCGAGATCTAGAGATATTCAAGAGCCTTAACCTGATCGGCTCAGGATCGGGGCAAACGATTATCAAGCTAAGTGGCAAGGGTAATGGACTTGAGATAAGACCTGATGCTAGTGGAAATGTGCTTATCCAAGGGATCACATTTACCAAGAAAGAGTCAAATTCGATTTCCGCTGGTTTTGCCATTCGCGTGGGTGAAACAGGAGGTACTTTCAATAATTTGACATTAAAGGATGTTGAAGTTGCATATGCAAGCGAGAGAAATGTATTCCTTGATGGGGCTTCAACCCTCTATAAGAATGTGATCATTGAAGATTGTCAGTTTCACCATTCAGGGGCTTGGGGATTTTCCGCTCGCGGCTCAATTGAAACCTTGTTTGTTAAGAATTCACATTTCTATGAAAACGGTCAGATTGAACCTGAGTATGGGATCGGTTTTGATATTGATATGCCCGTCAAGGTAGATAATCTGGTTGTAGAAAACAGCACCTTCAATAAGAATAAATCTAAAGGCATCAATTTAGTGAACATATCGAATTCTGCTACCTTCAAGAATAT
>CAKZNJ010000080.1 GCA_937129505.1 uncultured Anaerolineae bacterium
TCCCCGTTTTGTACTCAATGAACTGCAGTTTATCGCCGATTCGCCAGATAGTCTTCGCCGCCAGCGGGGACGACGGGGATTGGAAGTACTGGCTCAACTGCAGAAAAACGCTAGCCTGCCAGTTCGAATCAGTGATATTGACGTTGAAGGGGTGCGAGAAGTGGATGACAAACTGATCATCCTCGCTCGCCAACTGCGCGCCCCTATTTTAACCAATGATTACAATTTAAACCGTGTTGCCGAATTGCAAGGGGTCGCTGTATTGAACGTTAACGAACTAGCCAATGCGGTCAAATCCATTCTGCTCCCCGGCGAAGCCTTGAATGTCAATATCATTCAAGAAGGCAAGGAAGCCGGCCAAGGAGTAGGATATTTGGATGATGGCACGATGGTTGTTGTCGAAGACGGACGCGACCACATTAACCGAAATGTCTTTGTGATTGTTACCAAGGTTCTGCAAACCGCTGCAGGTCGAATGATTTTTGCTCGCTTAGCTGAAAAGCACGAAATCGAAGAATTAGGTCATCATTGATTCCATGCGCGAGTGGCTTTACGGGCGCAATGCGGTGTACGAAACGCTGGTTGCTCAGCGACGCAACGCTTATCAATTAAAAGTCTCCGAAACTGCACAAGCCAAAGGGCGAGTTGCAGATATCCTTGCTATCGCTCGACAAAGGAACATCCCCATCGAGCGTGTCCCAAAAGGCGCTCTCAATCCCATTCACCCTTCCCACCAGGGGGTCGCTCTTCAGGCGAGCCCGTATCCTTATGCTGATCTTGAAGAAATTTTACTTTTCTCGGCTGAAAGGGGTGCTTCACCTTTTCTGCTAATCCTCGACATCTTACAGGATCCACAAAACGTTGGCAGCTTAATCCGCACCGCGGAAGGTGTGGGGGTACACGGGGTTATCCTGCCCCTCAGAGAGAGTGTTGAAATTACACCCGCAGTTGTCAACGCCTCAGCCGGTGCCACAGAACATCTTTTGATTGCCCGTAGCAACCTTGCCCAAGCCATCGGATTACTTAAACAACGAGGGGTATGGGTGATCGGATTAGAAGACTCTCCAGAAGCTCAACTCTTGGAAGATATTCCATTGAACAGACCGTTAGCAGTGGTCGTGGGTGGAGAGGGCACTGGGATTCGGCCACTCGTCCGGCGTTCCTGCGATTTTCTTGCGCGCATCCCCATGAAGGGGAAAATCAACTCATACAATGCCGCCGTAGCCGGTTCGATAGCCTTGTATCTCGCTTCAAATGCCCGCGGAGAATTCGCCACCGCTAAAGGTTAGGGGTGTTGTTCACCTAAGCCAATGTCTGTGGGATGAATGCTTTGTGACAAATGGTAGAAAATGTGATACTCACCAATCCAAATCTCGCGCCATTCGATTGACGCCCGCCGAAATTGGGTGGCAAGGTATTGATCCAACGGGGGGTTTTTGGTGGTGATGTAAGCCACGCGCTCACTGTTTGCAACTTGCTCCGTGAAAGGCGGATAGCGGTCATCGCGAGGCGTATAGCGTAAGTCGTTATGATACGGCAAGCGAGGCGAGAAGATGATCTCCTCTTCTGAGAGAAATGCCAGCGGATAAGCCACCCAATAATTGCTATACCCCCTCACTTCACCATTTTCCTTAAGAAATTGGATCAAACGGGGCATCGCACGGTGATCAATAGAGGCAACAGCATCAAATTGGGTCGTCAAACCCGGTGGATAGCGCCTTGCACAATCCACTGTTCCGACCAAATTGAACAAGATTACAACTCCAATCGCTCCTACTCGCACGCTCACGGAAGGGATCGAAGCTACCACTATCTCGCCAGCCAGCAATGCTAAGATAACCCACAAGGGGACAAAATAGCGGCCGGATGGATCTGCTCCGAACGGCGTCAAGACAAAAGCCGCAATCAGTGTCAGAGCTACACCGCTGATCACCCAATGCGAAGCGGTTACTACCCCCTTTA
>CAKZNJ010000081.1 GCA_937129505.1 uncultured Anaerolineae bacterium
AGATTCGATCACCCAATTCGGCACGTGAAAAGTCGGGATGACTCCAAAGGCGACCAACCCCAAGGTCAGGATACCCATCGTTTTCTGAGCATCATTCGTGCCGTGGCTTAACCCCAAAGCAATAGCGGTAACCCACTGGGCGCGCTTAAAGAAGGTGTTGATGGAAGGAGAAGTTGCTTTTCCCACCAACAGGGTTAAGCGCATAAAGATCCAGCCAATAAAGAGACCGATCAACGGTGAAACGAATAAACCGATGAGCACCTTTTCCATGCCTTCAAAACGGATGACTTCAACGCCATAACCCATGATGGCAGCTCCGACAAACCCGCCAATTAAGGCATGGGAGGAACTTGACGGGATGCCAAACCACCAGGTCAGGATATTCCACAGGATAGCCGCGATCAAAGCTGCCATTGCCACCGGCACCGTGACAGCTGCACCCTCCAACACCTCGTTGCCAATCGTTGTCGCCACGGCAACACCGAAAAGGAAAGGTCCGATTAAGTTCGAAAGAGCCGCAACAGCTAACGCCCAGACCGGTTTCATCGCCCGCGAAGCTATTGCCGTTGCCACTACATTGGCACTATCATGAAACCCATTGAGGAAGTCAAAGGTCAACGCAATGATCACAAAGATAATCAATAAAGGGTTCAACTTGTTTACCTACTGTAGAGATTTCCGTAATATCCTTGGATTATACACCCATTTGTTAATTATGTTAAGCACCATTAATGATAAGAATCATTAATTTAATAATAGTTAATATATTGCAAAGTTAGTCTTAAGGCAAATGCTATACACATGCAAATTTATCTTTAGCTTGCCTTATATTTCCATCTTTCAAGTTCGGATCAAGCAATCCATCTTATTCGGCTAAAATTGATCGGCTTCCCATTGCTCAATCCAGTGATAAATTTGCCAAACGCTCATTTTTCGCCAAATTTTCTCGACAAAGATTCCGCGAACTTAATTTTGCTTCTCTCAGATTAATGACGGAACCCGCAGACCATCACATTTTGCTTTATCCAAGAGGGAGTATCAAATCTTAAAGAAATTATTGATCTTTAAACTTTTTTATGGTACAATAATATTGTAATTATTCATTAACATTTCTCACTGGTTTATTAACAATATTTCACGCCGCATAGGATTGTGTTACAAGATATTCGACACACCCACTTCATCCTTATAGGAAGGGTGAAGCCACCAAAATCAACAGCAATGCTTAGAGAGTACTACCGATGGTGATAACAGCAATTGGCGGTGTTGCAATCTTTTTATTAGGGATGATTCTGATGACCGATGGTCTGAAAGCCATCGCAGGGTCAGCCTTGAATCGCGCCCTACGAAAGCTCACTCGCAATCCCTACATTGGATTTCTTTTCGGCGCGACAACCACTGCCATGGTGCAATCCTCAAGTGTTGTCACGCTGGCTTTAATCGGTTTTGTAGGCGCCGGTTTGCTCCCCTTCCCCAATGCGCTGGGGGTCATTTTTGGCTCCAACGTTGGCACAACCAGCACCGCTTGGATTGTCTCTCTGATCGGTTTTAAAGTCAATATTGGTCTCATCGCTTTTCCCCTTGTTGGGGTAGGAACCCTGTTAAAGCTTTTCGGCTCGAAGAAGAGCGACCACATCGGTTCGGTTCTAAGCGGCTTCGGTTTGATCTTTGTGGGAATTTCCACCTTACAAGAAGGAATGTCTCAAATCGCCACCCGTTTTTCCCCCGACTCTTTCCCGGGAGGCGGCATTGGGGGCAATCTGCTTTTGTTGGTTATTGGAATTGCAATGACGGTCATCATGCAATCCAGCAGCGCTGCAATGGCAACAACCCTAGCAGCACTTTATGGTTCTGCTATCTCACTAGAACAGGCCGCCGTGCTGGCTATCGGTCAAAACATCGGCACCACCGCGACCGCCCTGATGGCTTCGCTTGGATCGACGCTCTCCGCCTATCGCACCGCCTTAGCCCACATTTCTTTCAATGTGATTACAGCCGGGATTGCCCTGATTCTCCTAC
>CAKZNJ010000082.1 GCA_937129505.1 uncultured Anaerolineae bacterium
CTAACAATACGTCGCGGGTCGTCACGATCCCTAAAAGCGCACCCTGCTCATCAGTCACAACGAGCCCCCCAATATCGGCTTGAATCATCCGTTGGCGAGCTTCTTCTAGGGTCGCCGTGGGAGAGATAGTGAGGGGATTTTCCACCACGAAACTTTCGGCACGTTTGACACGTTGAACCATCTCGGCTTGCTGCTGGACGGTCATAAAACGGTGAAGAATACCAATTCCTCCGGCGCGTGCCATTGCAATTGCCATCTCGCTTTCGGTGACTGTATCCATATTTGCGCTGACAATGGGAATAGCCAATTGGATTTGCGGGGTGAGCCATGTGGAAAGGTCAATTTGTTTGCGGCTAACCACCGCGGAGCGCTTGGGAACGAGTAGGACATCATCAAAGGTGAGTCCGAGATCTGCTCTTAATTTCATCATCTGCCTCCACAACCAGTCAACTGTTTATCCCTTCCCGACCTCCAGGTAGACTCTCTTTCCAGAGATTATTGGTTGACGAGTTGTCCATTCTTGCAATTATTATATACGTATCTAGACTTGCTTTCGTGAAATCTCACAAAAACAACTTAGAAATCTTGTCTATTTTTATAGGGGATTGTCCTTGACTTTCGTTGTGCACATTATTAGAATAGGATTAGGAATTGAAATATGGATCAAATCACATTTGCTTTTTACCGCTACTTTTATTACTTTGGCAATCTGGGGAAGACTGCCGTTGGCGGTGCTTAAGCAAGTGTGAGGTTATCCTGCTGAAACCATACCCTGCGAAGCCAACGGCTTCGCAGATTTTTTTTATTTAGGAGTAGAGGAAATGCCGTTGCGTGGCGTGCGTGGAGCAATTGTTGTCGAAGAGGATACAGCTGAAGCAATCCTTTCAGCGGCAAGTCAATTGGTGCAAGCTTTGCTTTCTGCAAATCCTACCTTAAGACCTGAGGAGATTGCCAGTTGCTTTTTCACGGTGACTCCGGACCTAACGGCAGAGTTTCCCGCTAAAGCTGCTCGGCAAATGGGATGGCAGGATGTCCCTCTGATTTGCGCGCAGGAAATGCCAGTCCCTCACGGCTTAAAGCGATGTCTGCGCATTTTGATTCACTGGAACACGGATCTTAGTTCCTCACAGGTGGAACATGTCTATCTTGGTCAAGCAGCCCAACTGCGCCCTGAGTGGGAGTTCCCCAGAGGGTAGGCTGGATCGTTCGATAGAAAGGAGTTAGGGATGATTATCATTATGAAAGCACAAGCGACCCAATCTCAAATTGATGCCGTGGTGCGACGCATTGAAGAATGCGGTTTGCGTGCTCACCTTTCACAAGGAGAAGAAAGGTGTATTATCGGTGCTATTGGGGATGACCGACCAATTGCAAAGGACTCATTTCTCTTACTGGATGGGGTCGAACAAGTCCTGCCGATCTTGAAACCATATAAATTGGCTTCGCGGGACTTTCAGCCAGCAAACACAACCTTTCGCTTAGATGGCGTGACGATTGGAACCTCTTCGATTGTCATTATCGCCGGGCCGTGTTCGGTTGAGGATCGAAATCAGTACATTGAGACTGCTTTTGCAGTTCGGGAAGCTGGCGCCCACGCTCTCAGGGGTGGGGCTTACAAACCTCGCACTTCACCTTACTCTTTTCAGGGCTTGGGTGAGCCTGGTTTAGAAATCTTAGCTGAAGCACGCGAAAGAACGGGTATGCCAGTAGTCACGGAGGTAATGTCTCCGGAACAAGTGCCCTTGGTTGCCAAATATGCGGATGTTATGCAAATCGGTGCCCGAAATATGCAAAACTTCGCTTTATTACATGCGGCTGGCGAAAGCCAACATCCTGTTCTGATCAAACGAGGGATGATGGCTACCATCGAAGAATTATTAATGGCTGCGGAATACGTCTTATCACACGGCAATCGGCGGGTTATCTTATGTGAGCGTGGAATCCGCACCTTCGAGACCGCCACCCGCAACACGACTGACATCAATGCCATCCCTGTTCTGAAAGAGGCTACTCACTTGCCCGTGATATTAGATCCCAGCCACAGCACTGGAAAATGGGAATACGTGACTGCCATCGCCAAAGCTGCTATTGCTGCTGGTGCAGATGGTTTAATGATCGAAGTGCATCCCAATCCTGCGGAGGCAAAATCGGATGGTGCTCAGTCCCTAAAGCCAGAGCGCTTTGCTGAATTAGTTCGCCAGGTGCGAATGATTGCCGAGGCGGTGGGACGGGATTTGAAAGCCTCGGAACATGCACTTGTTCAATGAACCGTTCCGTGCCTTTATCTCTATCAAATTGCCGCATCTTAATCGTTGGCTTGGGCTTGATGGGTGCTTCGCTAGCGTTGGCTTTGCGTGGGAAGTGTAAGGCGCTCTACGGAGTTGATCGAAACGAGGATACCTGCCGTCTCGCTCTGATGCACGAAATGGTGGATGCGGTTTGGATGGATGCAACGCAGGCGCGCCCGGTGGATATGATGGTTTTGGCTGTGCCGGTGGGACAAATTTTGCGATTGCTCGAGCAGATCAACGCTGAGATTCATACACCAACGGTCATCATGGACATTGGATCGACCAAAACCGCAATTTGTCAGGCGATGGATCGGTTGGCAGAACATTTTGATCCTATTGGCGGTCATCCGATGTGCGGCAAGGAGACCTTAGGAATCCAATCAGCTGAAGCCGCCATCTATCAAGGCGCACCGTTTGCTCTGGTCCCTTTAGCACGCACTAGCCCCTATGCAAAGTCGCTTGCCGAACAGCTCGTCACAGCAATCGGAAGTCACATTGTATGGCTGGATGCGGAGACCCATGATCGGATGGTAGCCGCAGTAAGTCATCTGCCTTATCTGCTTGCCAGTGCTTTGACCCTGAGCACGCCCCTTGAGCTAACTTCCCTGATTGGGCCTGGGTTTCGCAGTAGCTCACGTTTGGCAGCCACTCCTACGACAATGATGTTGGATGTACTCAAGACGAACCGACGATTTATCTTAGAAGCGGTGGAGCGGGTGCAAGTTGAGCTAGACAAATTGAGAACCTTACTGAATCAAGAATCTTACCAAGAGCTCAACCAACGGTTGAATGCTGCTGCCGAACATCTGCAAAAAATTCTCCAAAAGGGATGAACCTATGCGCTGTATTGTCCGAGGTGGAATACCATTAAGAGGAACTATCAAATTACCTGGGGATAAATCTCTTTCCCATCGCGCTATTTTATTTGCGGCGCTGGCGGAGGGCAGAAGCGAAATCGAGAATGTGCTGTTGGCCGGGGTAACGAAGCCAATGCTGGAAGCACTGACAGCGTTTGGGATTCAATGGCGTCTAAACGGGCAACACTTAACCATCGAAGGCGAAGGATTAGCCGGCTGGAAAGACCCTACCAAAGTCATCGATTGTGGGAACTCAGCCACAACCATGCGCTTGCTCGCAGGGGCAATGGCAGCGACCAATGTCAGCGGTGTTCTGGATGGTAGTGTTGGTTTAAGGCGCCGTCCAATGGCTCGAATTGTTCAGCCACTCCAGAAAATGGGAGTTAATATCCAATCAACCGAAGGATGTGCTCCTTTAATGCTCCAATCAACGGCGCTGCCCTTGCGAGGGATGGAGCATCACCTATCGGTTGCCAGCGCCCAAGTAAAGACTTGCTTAATCCTTGCCTCTTTGGTGGCGGATTGTCCCTCCTTGATCACTGAGCCAGGTCCATCCCGCGATCACACCGAAAGGATGTTGGGCAGTATGGGAGCTGAAATCAAAGCGAGCATAATTGAAAAGGATTCAAAGAAGCTTTACCAAACCCAAGTGATGCCGCTCAGGGGGGAGTTAAGCCCTCTGCAAATGCACTTGCCGGGCGATATTTCTTCCGCCGCATTTTTCGTTGTAGGCGCTTTGATTGCGCCTGCTTCACAGGTGTGGATTGAAACGGTTGGTTTAAATCCCACTCGCACCGGCTTATTGGATACCCTAGCGGAGATGGAAGGATCGCTATTGATCGAAGAGATGGAATCGCAAGGTGGAGAACCATGTGGATGTCTAGACATTCGTTCTTCCAACCTTCGGGCAACTACTGTAGCGGGAGAAAGGGTCGTGCGCATGATCGATGAGTTTCCCGTCTTCGGGGTGGCTGCTGCCTATGCCCAAGGCGAAACATTGGTGGCAGATGCCCAAGAATTGCGCTATAAAGAATCGGATCGTATTTCCATGTTGTGTCAAGAGTTGCGGAAATTGGGTGTTGAGGCAATTGAAACAGAAGACGGTTTCTGTATTCTTGGAAGAGGCAAAGTTCACGGCGGCGTTGTGGAGTCCCATGGCGATCACCGCTTGGCAATGGCGATGGTGATAGCTGGACTTGGTTCAAAAGAGGAAGTGATTGTTGAAGGTGCTGAGGTGATTGACGAGTCTTTGCCGGAATTTATTCCTCTGCTGCGATCATTAGGAGCTGAAATCACCTGTGAAAACTGAGTGAAAAATGACTTATCGCTTCGGTTTGCTTGGTTACCCCCTCACTTATAGCCTTTCCCCCCAAATCCATCAGGTTTTCTTAGAAGAATGCGGACTAGAGGGGGAGTATCGTCTAATCCCCATTGCTGTGAATGATGAGACAGATGCAAATTTGAAAGCTGTTCTAACACAGATGAAGAACCAAGCCTATCATGGTTTGAATGTAACCATCCCATACAAGCAGACCGTTAAAGACTTGCTGGATTGTTTAGATGATAAAGCGCAAGCGGTTGGAGCGGTAAATACGATTTATAGAAAGGGGGAAGCTCTGATCGGTACAAACACAGATGTCGAGGGCTTTTTACTGGATCTCGAAAACAAGCTTTCCCTAGAAGAGGGGGGGAATGCCTTGGTGCTTGGAGCGGGAGGCGCGGCTCGAGCGGTGATTTACGGGTTATTAAAGCGGGGTTGGCAAGTTTGGATCGCCGCTCGTCGACTGGAACAAGCTGACGAATTAGCTCGCCATCTAGCCAAACATTTCTTTTTGATAGAGGGGATCAAAGAGAGCATTCAGATAATGGCTATGTCATCGTTGTCAGATGAAGCGAGTCGATCAGATAAGAGAATGCCTGTCCGTTTGGTAATCAACACTACTCCTTTAGGGACAAAAGGTACAGAGGAGGATTCTCCCCTGCCTGAAAATTTGCGTTTTCCAAAAGGGACTTATTTCTATGACTTAGTTTATAATCCGTCGGAAACTGCTTTTATGCGCCAAGCCCGTGATAAAGGTCATAAGGCGTCCAATGGCTTTGGCATGTTAATCCACCAAGCCGCCTTGGCTTTTGAGTATTGGACGGCGAAAAAAATAACCATTACGCCAGCCATTGAATCCAAAATAACAGCGAGGACATTGCAAAACCATGGTTGAAGCTGCACAGAGAATGCAAACCCTACAAACACAATTTTTTGCCGGTTTAGCAACGCGGATTGCTGCGCTCGAGGCACGGGGGATCAAAGTAATCCGTCTGGATGTTGGCTCACCTGATCTACCGCCTCCTGCCACCATTTTAGATGCGCTCTATCGCTCGGCGAGTCTACCTGATACCCACGGCTATCAACCTCATCGGGGAAGTGAAGCACTGCTGGAGGCTTGGTCTGGGATGTATGAAAATGTTTATGGCGTAGGTGTTGACCCGAAGAGTGAGATTGTACCTTTATTAGGTTCAAAAGAAGGTATTTTTCATTTCACCCAAGCGTTCGTTGATGCTGGAGATGTCGTTTTAATCCCTGATCCAGGATATTTGACCTATGAAGCTGCAACGCGCTTTGCCGGTGGTGAAGTTTATCGGATGCCGTTATTGCCTGAAAACGATTATCTGCCAGACGTTGATTCTATCCCGCAGGAGATCGCTCAGATGGCAAAGCTGATGTGGCTCAACTACCCCAATAACCCAACCGCGGCAGTAGCGAATTTGGAATTTTTCGAGCGGGCGGTCGAATTTGCGAAACAGTACAATCTTTTAGTCTGTCATGATGCTGCTTATACCCAAATCGTCTTTGATGGTTATCAATCTCCCTCTATTTTTCAAGTTGATGTAAACAAAGAGACCTCGGTGGAGTTCAACACGCTCTCCAAATCGCACAACATGGCGGGGTGGCGAGTAGGAGCAGCGATTGGAAATGCTACTGTTCTGAAAACCCTTTATACCTTGAAAACCCAAGTAGACTCGGGGCACTTTCGCCCGATTCTAGACGCTGCAGTGCAAGCGATGACAGAAGATCAAGGTTGGTTACTGGAACGCAATCATATCTATCAACGTCGGCGAGATTTAATCGTTAAAGCCTTGAACGAAATGGGTATAAAAGCACGCACGCCCTTGGCTTCTCTCTATGTGTGGATGCCCTTGCCGGAAGGCTGGCGAAGCGATGAGTTTTGTAAGCAACTTCTGGAGGAAGCTCATGTAAGCCTGACACCGGGCAACGTCTTCGGTATTTATGGGGAGGGCTATGCACGCATTTGTTTTTGTCTCGCAGATGAGCTCATATTGGAAGCAATGGATCGGCTTGCGGATTGGATGGCAAAACGATGAACCTGCGATTTTTGACGGCTGGCGAATCGCACGGTCCGGCTTTATTGGCGATCTTAGAAGGCATACCCGCCGGCTTGCATTTAGATGTTGACTATGTGGATCATGAATTATTGCGCCGCCAAAGCGGTTATGGGGCAGGGCCGCGCATGAAGATCGAAAAAGATCAGGCGATTTTTCTCAGTGGCGTAATGGAGGGCAGAACCATCGGTGCCCCGCTAGCGATCCTGATTGAGAATCTCGATCACGACCGTTGGAAGGGAAAGTCAATTGAAGCGATGACAATACCTCGCCCAGGGCACGCCGATTTGACGGCAACCTTGAAATACGGCTATACGGATTTGCGTCCGGCTTTGGAGCGCGCCTCAGCGCGCGAGACTGCTGCTCGCGTTGCTGTCGGTGCTGTCTGCAAGCTGTATTTACAAGAGTTTGGAATTCGGGTGCACGGTTATGTCCGCTCAATTGCCGAAATTGAGGCACAAATTGACTCAATTCCTATAGAAGAGCGATTTGAGCGAGCTGAAGCCTCCCCCTTGCGTTGTCCCGACGATCAGGCTGCTCAGGCGATGCAAGGACGCATCCGTAGCGCGATGGACGAGAAGGAGACCCTAGGGGGCGTTTTAGAAGTGATTGCATTGGGTGTGCCGCCGGGTTTAGGCTCACATGTGCAATGGGATCGCCGTTTGGAGGCGCGCCTCGGAGCAGCACTCTTGAGCATCCAAGCCATAAAAGGCGTGGAAGTGGGTAATGCTTTTGAAAACACTCGCCTGCCGGGCACACAGGCACAAGATGGCATTTACTTGGAGGGTGAGAAGCTGGTGCGGCGAACTACCC
>CAKZNJ010000083.1 GCA_937129505.1 uncultured Anaerolineae bacterium
AGAACCTGACGCAAGTTAGCGATAAAAAATGGCAATTTTTGATAGCTAAATGAGGTTTTCTCTGCCAGCCAGTGAACTGGCTCTACCCCAGAGGGTAAGGGACGGTCCTCTAATGGACGGCTGCGGTTTTCAAGATGCATTGCCCATACTGCATCACCGTTTTTTGCCATCGCCTGTAGAAAACGATGATCGTGGGGTGAGTAGGCGCGCGAAAAATAGAGAATGCGAGGCAATTATTCTCCTAGGTCTAGCCAGCGCAATTCTTTGCCAGCTGGTATGTCGATCAGTGCCCGTTTACCAATCACCTGCGGGATCTCATAAGGTAATATTGCGCCGGGTGTGGCAGGGCGAAGTACGTCGATCATCTCTCGGGTAAACACTTCCCCTTGGTGAATGTCACGGGCAGCCCGCAGGCAACGCCGCTGGATGATCACCGTCTCGCGCTCATTATCGGTGACAAACTTGTCCGCTGAGCCTAAAGCAGCTTCCAGCTCCCGTGCCCGGTCAACCATTTCCCGCCAGGTTTGCGGCGTCATCGAGAAGGGGTGGTCAGGACCAATGCGGCGGTTATCATCCGTAAAATGTTTCTCAATCATCCGAGCGCCGAGGGCAATAGCACCCAGTACCGTGGCATGTCCCGGCGTATGGTCGGATAATCCCAGAACCAAGTCGGGGAACATCACGCGATAGGTGGTCAACACGCGCAGATGAATATGGCGGAAGTTTTCCAAACTGCCAGTATAGTTTGTGTTGCATTGCATCAACGCCAGTTGGGGATTGATCCTAAGAATTGTATGCACTGCTCGTTGGACATCGCCGATATCCGATGCGCCGGTGGCTAGAATCACGGGTTTCCCCTTGCTTGCCATGCGCTCCAAAGCTTCCAGCCAAGTAATGTCCCCGGAACCGATCTTGTAAGCAGGCACATAGGGATCGAGCATGTCAATAGCTTCGAAGTCGTAGGGTGATGAGAAATAGTCTATGCCCACTTTGTCGCATTCTTCTTTGAGAATGGGTGTCCATTCAAAGGGTATCGAGGCATCCTGATACACTTCGAAGACGCTTTTGTGCCATTTTGCCTGATGAGAGACCTGTCCTCCCATCGATTTGAAGCCATAATCGGAGACAATTTTCGGGGCGCGGAAGTTTTGAAATTTGGCGGCGTCTGCTCCGGCTTCTTTAGCTAAATGAATGAGCATTTTGGCGCGTTCTAGGTCGCCATCATGGTTGGCAGAGATATCTGCGATGAAATAGGTTGGATGTTGATCACCGATCGTATGGGAGCCAATTTGTAAGTCCATCCTGTCTAAGACCTCCTTCTCTGTTTAGGATACTTAGCATTAACTTGCTGCATTCATCGCCTTAAGGCGCTCAGGATAACCTTCTTTGTAAAGGGAGACAAAGCGTTGTAAACCGGCGTTAATTTCTGGAAGAGGATCGGGAAAGACTTTCTGAAGCTTAGCAATCGAAAGGGTCATATTTGGAGAGCGAGCTGCCCTCAGACCTGCTTGCAAAACAGAGACGGGACGGATAAGAGAGGGATCGAAGCCAAAAGCCTGAGCTAATTGGATTCCAAATTCGTATTTGCTAATGGGTTGGGGGGCAACGACATGATACAAACCGCTCAAGTTCAGTTCCATCATTCGGAATAGAATTTGAGCGAGGTCGTTTGCCAAAAGAGGGCAAAAGTAAACATCGTGAAAACCGGGGGTCTCTTTTCCTGTTTGCAGGTTGTTGAAAAAGAACTCCGCTAAACTTCGCTTTCCGCTCAGACTCCAACCGTAAAAATTGACCCGCACAACTAAGGGGTCAGGGTGCGCTGCAAAAACAGCTTGCTCGCCTGCCAGTTTAGTTTGAGCATACACGCTTAGTGGGTGGGGTTGATCGTCCTCAGTGTAATCACCCCGTAGTCCATCGAAAACCGCATCCGTGGAAACGTGTAACAGGCACGCTCCGCCCTTGCTGACATCTTCTGCCAGCTTAGCGGGTAGATCCGTATTCAATTTTTTTGCCAGCGGCGGGTTCGCCTCACAAACCTCTAGGTCTGCCAGAGCAGCGCAGTGAATAACCCAATGAGGGGAAACCTGCTCTAAGATTTGGCGGCGAGTCTGATCCGATGTCAGATCGCACTGTAAGACGGTGAAAGGAGGTTGATACAGTTTGTGGTGGTTTACAACGCCGTAAACCTCATGCTCGCCGCACGCCTCTAGGGCTAAATTGAGACCCAATAAACCGCTGGCACCGCTGATTAAAATTCGCATTGCGGTCGCCAATCAAACCAACAGGATAAACAGAGCTGGTGTAGACCATGCTCTGCGTTCTGCACAGTGAAACGAACAAAGAAGATGACGAAGCCATTATTGTGAAGTCTTATGCTGTCTCTGCTTCAAGAGAGTTGATAATGGCTTGAATCTCATCGATCGTCAACCAATGGGGGTTTGTATCGCTGGCATAGCGAAAGCCTTCAGGGAGGGGCTTGCCACGCGCCTGCCAACTATGTCCAAACCACAACTCGGTCGTAGGTTGAACAACGTACATATCCTCAAGTTCTACTGTTGCCCGAGCTTCATCTTCGTGAATCAGCATTTCGTGTAACTTCTCGCCAGCCCGAATGCCAATAACCTCCAGCTTAGCTTCAGGAGCGATTGCTCGCGCCAGATCGACAATTCTCATGCTCGGGCTTTTCGGGATGAAGACTTCACCGCCTTCCATCTGTTCAATACAGCGGATAACAAAGCGCACCCCATCTTCGAGGCTGATCCAAAAGCGGGTCATGCGCGTGTCGGTGATGGTGAGACGGCCGTTTTCTCGCTGTTTTAGAAACATCGGCACAACACTGCCGCGACTGCCGACCACGTTGCCATACCGCACGCAGCTAAAACGGGTTGATTTTGCGGCTGCGTAGGCATTGCTCTGCACAAACAGTTTTTCCGATGCCAACTTCGTGGCGCCGTAAAATTGACCGGGTTTACCACCTTATCGGGTGTGGAGGCAAACAACTTTTTT
>CAKZNJ010000084.1 GCA_937129505.1 uncultured Anaerolineae bacterium
TTGGAAGCAAACCCTAGATGTCAACACCACAGGCGTGTTTTTATGCTGCAAGGCTTTCTTGCCAGCCATGATCGAACGTAAATCGGGGTCAATCGTTATCATCGGTTCGATGACGGGCAAACGTCCTCTGCTCAATCGCACACCGTATGCGGTCTCGAAAATCGCCCTGGTTGGTTTGGCACGCACCTTGGCATGGGAGGTAGGACCTTATAACATTCGCGTCAACGTGATCTCTCCCGGACCCATGGAGGGCGAGCGCCTAAAATGGATTTTCGAGACGCAGGCAAAAGAGCAGGGCATTACCGTCGAAGAAGCCCGCGAAAAGATGAAAGCCAATTCGCCCTTGCACCGCTTTATCCCTCCTGAAGAGGTTGCCGCCACGGCGGTTTTCCTCTGCTCGGATTGGGCGAACTCCATT
This sequence comes from uncultured Anaerolineae bacterium, assembly GCA_937129505.1. Lineage (GTDB taxonomy): Bacteria > Chloroflexota > Anaerolineae > Anaerolineales > UBA4823 > NAK19. The sequence goes on from CAKZNJ010000084.1 coordinate 419, forward strand.
ACCGGCGAGGATGTTAACGTTTCAGCCGGTATTGCCATGTATTAGAGGTGTACGATGGAGCAAAACATTGATGTCGAACAACTTCTGCACTTTTACCACCAAATGTTTCGCATTCGCGCCTTTGAAGAGAAAACCAACGAACTCTATCAACGCGCCATTATGCCCGGCTTAGCTCATCTTTACATCGGGGAAGAAGCTGTCGCAGTAGGAGTATGTGAAGCACTGCGTCAGGATGACTACATCACCAGCACCCACCGCGGACATGGCCATTGTCTAGCCAAAGGCGCCTCCTTCGATCGCATGTTTGCCGAATTATTGGGCAAACACCCGGGATACTGCCGCGGCAAAGGCGGTTCTATGCACATTGCCGACCCTGACAGCGGCAACCTCGGCGCAAATGCCATTGTCGGTGGCAGTGCCGGCATTGCTACGGGCGCCGCCCTCTCCATGAAGATGCAGGGCTTGGATCGCGTCGTGGTCTGTTTCTTCGGCGAAGGCGCCTTAAACGAAGGGCTAGTCTATGAAGCGATGAACATGGCTCAGCTTTGGAAGTTGCCCGTGATCTACTGCTGTGAAAACAATTTATATAACGAATATACCCCCTATCAAGAAACCACCGCAGGCACTTTTTTAGGCAGACCGGCTGCCTTCGGCATGAACGCTCTCGAAGTGGATGGACAGGATGTTATTGCCGTTTACCAAGCCGCCCAAGTAGTGATTGGCCGTGCCCGCCGCGGCGAAGGTCCTTCGTTTTTGCTCTGCAACACCTATCGCTTCTACGGTCACCACGTTGGCGACATTGACCGCAGCTATTATCGCTCTAAGGAAGAGGAAACCTACTGGATGACCGAGCGCGACCCGCTGAAATTGCTTGCCAATTGGATGCTGGAGCACAAGCTGACCGAAGCCTCAGTTTTCAGCCAGATCGAGAGCGAAATTCGAGGCGAAGTCGAAGCAGCCGTTCAATTCGCCATTAATGCCCCCTATCCCCCAAAAGAAGAGGTGGATCAACATGTCTACGCCTAATGCCGTTCGCGAAATCACTTTTGGTCAGGCAGTCAACGAAGCGATTGCCGAAGAGATGCGCCGCGACTCGCGCGTTTTCATGATCGGCGAGGATATCGCGGAGGCAGGAACAACCTTCAAGGTATTAAAAGGCTTGGTGGAGGAATTTGGCAAAGAACGGATCATTGACTCCCCCATCGCCGAAGCAGGCATCACCGGCATCGGCGTTGGCGCCGCCATGACCGGCATGCGCCCCATCGTGGACATTATGTTCGGTGATTTCATCACCCTCGCCATGGATCAACTCGTCAATCAAGCAGCCAAAATCCATTATATGTCGGGCGGGAAGTGGAGCGTACCGATGGTGTTGCGCACCACGCTAGGCGCTACTCGCCGCTCTGCAGCCCAGCATTCGCAATCCCTGCACGCTTGGCTCTGTCATATCCCCGGCTTAAAGGTGATTGCCCCTTCCACTCCTTACGATGTCAAGGGCTTGTTGAAATCCGCCATCCGCGACAACAGCCCGGTAGTCACTTTTGAAGACAAGATGATGTTTCAACTAAGGGGGCCAGTGCCAGAAGGTGAATACACCATTCCCTTGGGGGTGGCAGACATCAAACGGGAAGGCAAAGATATCACCCTGGTTGGCACCAGCAGCATGGTGCATGTTGCCCTAGAAGCGGCAAAAATGCTGGCGGAGATCGGCATCGAAGCGGAGGTGGTTGACCCGCGAACTTTGAAACCTTTGGATACCGAGACACTGATCAACTCGGCAAAAAAGACCAGCCGGGCTATCGTTATCGATGAAGGGCATCTTTCCTACGGCGTTACGGCTGAGATCGCATCAATTATTGCCGACGGCGCTTTTTATTACCTTGACGCGCCGGTTAAACGCATGGGAGCAATGGACGTGCCTATTCCCTTCTCGCCCGCGTTAGAGGACTTGACTGTGCCTACTCCTACTGCGGTGGTCGAGATGGCAAAGACGCTGTGTGGGCGAGTGTAGAGCTAAGGGATGGAGGAACAAGCCGATGGCAACTGAAGTCTTCATGCCAGCTTTGGGCATTGCCCAAGACACAGGGAAATTATTAGAATGGCTAGTACAAGAGGGGGAAAAGGTCGCAAAAGGACAACCCATTATGGTGATCGAAACCGACAAGGCAACAGTGGAAATCGAGGCGCCAGCTTCAGGTATTCTGGCAAATGTGAGCGCCCAGGCGGGCGATGAGATTCCTGTTGGGCAGGTCATCGCTCATATTCTTGAAGCGGGGGAAACCCCTCCCCCCCAACTGGCAAACCAGCCGACAGTTTCCTTTTCATCCCCTGCCGCACCTGCTAAGCCGGTGAGCCCTGTTGCGGCGCGTTTGGCAACCGAAAAGGGCATTGACATTCATCAAGTACCTGCCAGTGGCGAGCGGGTTACCAAAGAGGACGTACTGGCTTATCTGGCGACCCAAACGGCGAAAGTCACCGCACTCCCTCAGCGCCTTTTAGCTTCTCCCAAAGCGCGGCGCCTCGCCAAAGAAGCCGGTATTGCCCTAGAAACTATCCGCGGCAGCGGTCCCGAAGGGTCGGTATTAGCAG
>CAKZNJ010000085.1 GCA_937129505.1 uncultured Anaerolineae bacterium
GGAATCTGGTGATCGAGCTCGGCTGATCGAAAAATTTCAGTGACTGCCGCAACAGGGGAGGTCGTTATGTCATTGGATGTCAAAGTTCCTCGCCGCCGGGTTTCCGGAATCTTTCGTCGAACAATCCCGCTTGCAACAAAACTTTCCGCTGAAAGCAGGCATTCGCTGTTATTAGATAGACCACGTCCCTATTACTATTTAAGGCAGGATTCATTATACTAATGGAGTCTATGTACTCAGGAACGATTCCAGAAAAAGCCCTTCTTACAGTACCTCCCACGCCTGCCACATTCTCGCTATCAAAACCATTCATCAAATTACGTAGCCAATTCTCGTCTGGTACGCAATCGCTATCGGTAAAAGCGACGTAATCTCCTTTGCACTCCAGCACGCCACGGTTTCTCGCGGCAGCCGGTCCCCTGTTGTCCTGCCTAACAACCCGTATCCTTCCGGCAAAGTTTTTCAGGACATCAGCTGTATCATCAGTCGAACCGTCATCGACTATTACAACTTCGCTAGGGCGAAGGGTTTGATTCAACACTTTTTCTACCGTAAGCGCGATGGTCTGCGCACTGTTATATGTGGGTATCACAACCGAGACATTCTCTGCACTTTTCATAGACTGCTGGGCAATCCCTTTAGCACATTACTGATTCCGAAAGTCGTGCAAGAACTTATAGGTTTCGTTTAACCTATATGATGCTGAATTGAGGACTCGCTGTAAAGCAGAGGGCAGATAGAGGTCTTTAATCATAGAGAAAGCGAGCATCCAATACTCCAAGCTCAAAGGAGAGGGCCAATACTTGAATACATTTTTCTTCAACTCAACGTGGTATCTTTTGAACCCATCTCCCGTTTTGGCAGCAGCATGGTGATGAACGCAAGAGAAAACTTGATCGACATTTTTGAAATCAAAATGCTTAGCAATCCTTACCCAATAATCAAAATCCATTATGTAGTGTTGGTTCTCATCGAGAAATCCCACTCTTTCGAACACCTCCCTTCGCCAAAAAATGGAAGGTTGGTGCATCTCGTAACCTTTCCAAAACTGCAATAGTCGACGTAAATTTTCGTACCGTCCCTTCATCTTGAGGGTTCTACCATCAGGGTACACGAGCATACAATGCCCAACTACAGCGTAATTACCCGAACCGTCCGCTAAATTCTCTGCGACTACTCGCAAAGCGTCGGGCAGGTAATAGTCATCGCTATTCAACCAGCACATGATCTGTCCTGTGGCCCTAGCCAAACCTTTGTTTATGGCATGGCTTTGCCCCCTGTCCGGCTCGCTGACCCAAAAGGTGAAAAAGCGTTCATACTTTTTGATGATGGAAACGCTCGCATCCTTGCTCCCTCCGTCGATGATTATGTATTCTAGATTCGGGTAGCCTTGGAGCAAGACCGATCTTATTGTCTGTTCAATGAACTCACCCTGGTTGTAAGAAGGTGTGATCACACTGATCCTCGGCCACCTGCGGCCATCGGCCATGCTCTCCGGCAAGGGCGTTGCCCCTTCCGTCCACGGCCACCCAGCTTTGCCCGGAGGTGGAGGTGGGAGATCATCTACGCACAGGACCTTTGACATAAGCGAACCTATGGGTTGACTGCCTTCCCTGCTTTTCTCGCTTCGACGTACCAAGCGATTGTTTTCTGTAATCCGATTCGCAAACTATTTCTTGCTCTGAATCCGACGAGTTTCTCTGCTCGCGAAACATCCAAACGCCGGCGCAGCTGTCCATTTGGCTTGGTCTTGTCCCATACGAAGCGCCCCGCAAATCCTGTCTCCTCCGAGATCAAAGCGGCTAGGTCTCTGATTGAAATCTCTTCTCCGGTGCCTAAATTGATCGGGAACTCACCATTATATCGCTCCGTAGCCAGAATGATTCCTTCAGCAGCATCCTCGACATATAGAAACTCTCGCGTAGGAGATCCATCGCCCCACAAAACGATCTCATCACGCCCACTCTCTTTAGCCTCCACACACTTTCGTATGATCGCCGGAATAACGTGAGATGTTTCTAAATCGAAATTGTCGCGCGGACCGTAAAGGTTTACCGGAATCAAATATATGGCGTTGAATCCATATTGCGCTCGGTAAGCTTGTGCTTGCACCAACATCATCTTTTTCGCTAGTCCATACGGCGCGTTTGTCTCCTCCGGATACCCGTTCCACAAGTCGTCCTCCTTGAATGGCACAGGAGTGACTTTAGGGTAACTGCAAACCGTGCCGATGGCGACGAACTTCTCTACACCAAATTGTCTTGCATACTCCATCAACTGTATACCCATGATAGCGTTGTCGTAAAAGAAACGACCAGGGTTGCGACGGTTTGCGCCGATGCCGCCAACCACTGCTGCCAAATGTATGACTATGTGCGGTCGCGTCACCTCATACAATTTGACGATTGCGTCCCGATTTCGAAGATCATACTCACGTGAGCGAGGCACGATTATCTCTCGACACCCGCGCTCTTGTAATTTCTCGACGACGAATGAGCCGAGAAAACCTGCGCCGCCGGTGACTACAACCCTCTTCTTCTGCCAATCCATAACCATGTGTTATCTGCGCACTCTCGAAATTCAGAACTCTCTGAGCTGTGCCTCTCTTAACAGCTCCATATCGGCATCGACCATCAAACGAACCAACTCTTTGAACGTCGTCCGAGGCTGCCATCTCAATTTCTCTCTCGCTTTGCTAGCATCGC
>CAKZNJ010000086.1 GCA_937129505.1 uncultured Anaerolineae bacterium
TGGGTGTGCGGGACATCTCAACCATCAATACCCCTCCAGAAGAGCGAATACCAATTATCACCCATGTGGGACCTTACTCTACTGAGCTAATCCGCAAAGCTGTATTGCGCGAAATTGAACGAGGGGGACAGGTTTTCTTTGTCCATAACCGCGTACAGACGATTGAAGCAATGTGCCGCTACCTTGAGAAACTGATTCCAGAGGCGCGGATTGCGGTAGCGCATGGACAGATGCCTGAGAAAGAACTTGCCGAACGTATGCGCCAATTTACCCAGGGAGAGGTTGACATCCTTATAACCACTTCGATTATCGAGTCGGGATTGGATATACCCAATGCTAATACCCTCATCGTTGATCGGGCCGATACCTTTGGACTAGCTCAACTGTATCAATTGCGCGGTCGTGTTGGCAGAGGAGCCCAACGGGCTTATGCCTACTTCTTCCGCCACAAGCGGCGTCTTCCCACACCCGAAGGGCAGGAACGCTTGGAAACGATTGCAGAAAATACTCAGCTCGGCGCGGGCTTCTCCATTGCTATGCGCGATTTGGAGATGCGAGGTGCAGGAGATATCCTAGGAACGCGTCAATCGGGCCATGTCAATGCTGTCGGACTCGATCTATATACGCGTCTTTTGTCAGAAGCCATTCGGCGTTTAGGAAGTCAAGAAGATTTGCCGCCCCTGCGTCTGAGACCTTATGAAAGAGAGGTTGGAGTAGGTGTCACGGTTGATTTGCCTTTGCTGGCGGCCATCCCAGCCGATTATGTGGCGGATAAATTGATGCGTTTACAATTGTATCGGCGCATTGCAAATTTAAGAACAATTGCTGAGATCGAGAAATTGCGGGCAGAATTTCAAGACCGTTTTGGTTCTCTCCCAGAGGCGGTTGACCACTTGCTCTATCAGGTAAAGGTCAAGTTGCTCGCTCAAAGAGCGGGCTTGGCTTCCATCAATGTGGAAAACGGACAGCTTGTCCTGCGATTTACTGAGGGTGTTCAACCGCCGTTGGGACGATTTCTGCATCCCGCCGCTAGATGGGGAAAGACAGCCATTTGGTTTGCCTACTCCAGCACCGATAATTGGCAAGAAGTGCTCCTAGAAATCCTGATGCAACTTGAGCAACAAGACGAGTTGCGAACCGTCTCGGCTTAGTATTAGGTGAAGTAGATGCCCCACGATAAAGCTCCCCCTCTGTGTAAACGAATCTTTGACCTCGTCGTGAGCTTAGTTTTGATCGTTCTGCTTTCACCGCTGTTATTGGTGATTGCCTTGCTTGTATATTTCGTCCATGGCTCGCCAGTGATCTTTCGGCAACAACGCCCAGGCTTTCAAGGAAAGCCTTTCATTTGCTACAAATTTCGTACCATGGTTGATCGACGGGATGAAAAGGGGCAGTTGTTACCCGATGAGCAACGCCTAACCCGCTTAGGGCGTATCCTGCGTTCGACCAGCTTAGACGAACTGCCCGAGCTGATTAATGTTTTACGGGGCGAAATGAGTCTGGTTGGCCCTCGTCCATTGCTCATGCAATACCTTGATCGGTACACACCTGAACAGGCGCGCCGACATGAGGTGTTGCCCGGAATCACTGGTTGGGCGCAGGTCAATGGGCGCAATTCCTTGAGCTGGGAGGATAAGTTTCGTCTGGATGTGTGGTATGTCGATCACTGGTCATTTTGGCTCGATCTAAAGATTCTTGCCCTGACCATCATTAAAGTAATTCGGCGGGAAGGGATCAGCCAAGAGGGATTTGCCACTGCCGAAGAGTTCATGGGGAGTGGAAAGAAGGAGAACGGCGAAAGCGAGGTGAACCCTTAAGATGGACGTTAACCGCCTTTACCAATTCATGTGCCGTATTCGTTTCTTTGAAGAAATGGTGCTTGAGCGATTCCCTAGCGGTGTATTTGTCGGCACGACTCATACCTATTTAGGCCAAGAAGCAAATGCAGTAGGGGTGATTTCTCATCTTCAGGCAGGTGACATCATCTTCAGCAATCATCGCGGCCATGGACATTTTCTTGCCTGCGGCGGGGAGCCGCGCGCCTTGTTCGCCGAGTTAATGGGTAAAGCAAATGGTCTCTGCGGTGGAAGGGGAGGATCGCAACATCTTCAATGGAACAACTTTTATTCCAACGGCGTGCAAGGAGGCATAGTGCCCATTGCTAGTGGGATGGCTTTTGCTGAAAAGATCAAAGGTAGCGGCGCTATTGCCGTTGCCTTTTTGGGGGATGGCACAATGGGCGAAGGCGTAATTTATGAAGCCTTCAACATGGCGAGCAAGTGGCAGATTCCCATCTTATATGTGGTTGAGAACAATCGCATCGCCCAAACAACGCCGATTGAATTAACCCTTGCCGGTTCGATTGCCCAGCGCTTTCAGGCGTTTGGCATTTCCTATGAGGAAATGGACTCTAGCGATGTGGTGCAGATTTATCAAGCGGCGGAAAAGTGCATCGCCAAAGTACGCCAAGATCAATCTCCAATCGCCTTAATCATCCATACATACCGCTTCGGTCCCCATTCAAAGGGCGATGATACCCGTCCGCCAGCGGATATCGCTCGCCTTCGAGAAACCTTTGATCCGATGGTTATCCACGCCTCCCGTTTATCTCCTGCTGACAGAGAAGCGATCGAAAGGGAAGAACGAGAATTGATTAGACAAGCATTTGAGAATGCTTTGGCGGATGAATTTCCTTCCCCGTTATCATCTCCTACGGAAAGAGACGGGGAAATGCCTTTGATACGCGAAGGAGAAAGAAGGTTTCTGGTCTCTGCTGATCCCCAGCAGGGAGCTGAGAGCAGGAGGACCAGCTCAAAAACCCAGACCGATGAAGAGGTCAGGGAGCTCTTCGCTGAAAGTTCTTTCTCCGCATGGAAATCAAGAAGGGAATCGCCTACGGTTTTACAATCCCTCAACAATGCCTTGCATCAGGCGTTAGCAGCGGACGAACGAGTATTTTTGCTCGGACAGGACTTGCTCGATCCCTATGGGGGAGCATTTAAGGTTACCCAAGGATGTTCAACCCGCTATCCAGAACGGGTGATCCCAACTCCTATCTCAGAAGCAGGGCTGGTTGGGATGGCGGCCGGCATGGCGTTACGAGGGCTACTCCCAGTGGCAGAGATCATGTTTGGTGATTTTCTTACCTTGATTGCCGACCAAGTCATCAATCATATTGCGAAATTTCGTTGGATGTATAACGAGAAGGTTAGGGTACCGTTGGTCATCCGTACGCCGATGGGCGGCGGACGAGGGTATGGACCGACCCATTCTCAATCCTTGGAAAAGATTTATCTGGGTATCCCGGGCATTCATGTGGTGGCAGTAAGCCATTTTGGCGACCCTCAGGATTTGCTTTTACACGCCATTTTTAATGATGATGAGCCGCTCATTTTCGTCGAGCATAAGAACCTTTATCCATTGAATCTTATGGAGGGAAGCGATCCCGATTTTGAAGTGGAGAGCAGGGCAACCAGCTTAGGTTATCCGATCTACACACTTCGATTTAGACATGCACCGCCCGCTCAACTCACTATAATTGCGTATAGCTATACAGCAGAATTAGCCCGCCGAGCTATGCTTGAACTCGCTGTCCATGATGAAATCTTTTGTGAATTGGTCGTTCCCACTCAGTTAAGTCCTTACACGGATGATGGTTTGCTAGAGTCTGCCAAACGGTATGGAAAGGTATTAGTTGTCGAAGAGGGCAGCCGGACCTTGGGGTGGGGAGCGGAGGTTCTGGCAAGATTAGCTGAACAACTCTTCCCCCATCCGATTCGACTAGCTCGTTTGGCAGCGGCTGACCATCCGATACCAGCTTCGCCTCCCTTGGAGAAAGCCGCCTTGCCGAGTGTGCAAGCCATCGTGCGAAAGGCGAAAGACCTCATCTAATCCACAAGAGTTTACCGCCGAGGTGTTCATGAACCAGCAAGTCAAGCCGATCTACTTTCCCCTGATCAATCCAAATGAGCCGGAAATGTCGCTCGTGGCTATCGAGGTGCAACAAGGTCAGCGGGTTCAGGAGGGGCAGATCCTTGGGACGGTGGAAACAACCAAAGCTACAGCGGATTTGACCGCCGAAAGCGATGGTTACATCTACCTCAGCCGGCATCGGGTGGGTGAAATGGTGCGGGCTGGCGAACTATTTGGTTATCTGTCGCCTGTTCCTGATCTTGACCTTGAGAAGATACCCCTTGAAGATCAGCGTTCGATTCAAGTTCCAGATCAGAGTAAACAGGCTAATCTACGGCTAACCGAACCAGCTCGTCGCTTGGCAGAAGCGATGAATATAGACTTAAGCCGCTTGCCGAAGGATGAATGGATCACTGAGCAGCGCCTGCGCCAATGGCTTGAAGAGGAACACTCTCGCAGCGAAGTTGTTGCCACTCAGGAGATCGATCCAAATGCGGTCCTGATATTTGGCGGTGGCGGACATGGCAAATCCTTGATTGAGTTAATTCGCGCCAGCGGTCAATATGTGATCGGCGGGGTGATTGATGACCACAAACCTTTACAGGCAGAGGTGCTGGGCGTGCCTGTTGTGGGACGCAGCAACGACTTAGCTCGCCTTTATCTGTTGGGTTATCGCTTAATGGTCAATGCGGTGGGGGGTATCGGAGATATTTCCCAAAGGATTGGGGTGTTCGAGCGCGGGCGCTCAGCCGGCTTTATCTTTCCAACCGTCATTCACCCGACTGCTTTTCTGGAGGCGAGTACCGTTTTGGCAGATGGCGTCCAAGTATTTCCCCATGTCTACATCGGCAGTGATGCAAAGATCGGCTATGGGGTGATTCTAAATAGTGGGGTGATCGTCTCCCACGATTGCCAACTGGGAGATTATGTTAATCTGTCGCCAGGAGCGATCTTGGCTGGAGAAGTAAGGGTTGGGGAAGCGACCCTAATCGGGATGGGGGTTACGGTCAATTTGAGAGTGAAGATTGGCGCTCACTGTCGCATTGGCAACGGGGCGACCATCAAGCAAGATGTGCCCGATCAGACGATTGTTCGCGCAGGTACGATTTGGCCAGCCTGAAAAAATTTCCAATACATCTCTTATGATTCTGTGCTTCCATTGTTGTTTATAATGTCAACATTGGAGGTATGGCGATGAATCTAGCTATGTGGATAAAAGCGTTACAAATTATTCCCCATGTTGAAAAAGATCAATGGGAACGTTTGGATGTTATCTCAAAGTGGCTGATCTCTACTCGAGCGGCCGTGCTGATCATGACCTTCCTGAGCGGGGCTATCGCGGGAATCTTGGCTTATCAAAACGGCAGCTTTAATTTTTTGCCGTGGTTTTTAGCGACATTGGGGATAGTGCTTGCCCATGCGACAAATAATCTGCTCAACGATTACACCGATGCCGCGCGCGGTGTGGATCAAGAGAACTATTACCGCGCTCAATATGGGCCGCAACCCCTTTTACACGGTTTAATGACCAAACGTCAGCATTTGACCTATTCTGCTATAACTGGCGGCATTGCCCTAGCAATCGGCATCTATTTGGTTTTGTATCGCGGCGGCTTGACGCTCCCATTACTGCTCGCAGGAGCCTTTTTTGTGCTCTTTTATACTTGGCCGCTGAAGTATATTGCCTTGGGTGAGATTGCGGTTCTGATCGTTTGGGGGCCGTTAATGATCGGTGGAGTTTTTTATGTGATCACGGGTTTCTGGGATTGGAATGTTGTCCTTGCCAGCTTGCCCTATGCCCTAGGGGTAACAGGGGTAATTTTTGGTAAACATATCGATAAACTAGAAATGGACATCGCCAAGCGAATCTATACTTTGCCAGTTTTGTTGGGTGATCGGCTCTCTCGATGGACAGTGTTGGGCATGTTAATTGCCCAATATCTCTTGGTGATCTATTTGGTGGCAGTTCAGTTTTTCTCGCCGATTTTACTGGTTGTCTTGTTAGCCCTGCCAGCTTTTGGGCGGGTTTTGCCCATCTTTCTTGCCCCTAAACCGAACGAGAAACCGAAAGACTTTCCAGATGTATGGCCGAATTATTTTGTTGCAGCAGCCTTCTTTCATAACCGTCGTTTTGGTTTGTTTTATTTAGTAGGTTTGATTTTGAATTTGTTTTTATAAGAGCAGTTTGGGTGTTTCTTTCGCTATTCACCAGTAAACGCGTCGATGGATGCGGCTTGTTATTTGATCCTGAGCTAGGGTATAGGAGCGCCTTTCTATGAAAATACAACAGCCTACCGCAAGGTAGGCTGTTCTGTGTAGGATGGTATTCTATTGGGAATTAGCGGGGAAAATTACTTCTTCTCTGCCCGCCAGACGTTCCTGGATTCGTTGCACGACGATGTTGAGATGTTTCGGGCGGTGAACGTAATCTAGGTCGTCGGTGCGAATGGTCAAGACCGGGCAGACGTCAAATGTTTGCAACCAGTCGTCGTAAAAGCTTTCCAATAGGCGCAAATAATCAGCGGTAATGCCGCTTTCGATATTACGCCCGCGTTGGTGAATGCGATTCATCAGGACCTCGACAGGGGCTTGCAGGTAGATGAGCAGGTCGGGTGGGGGGAGTTGATTAACGATTAGGTCAAAAACCGTGCGGTAGGAGCGGTAATCGCGTTCACTGAGGTTGCCCATCTGATAGAGGGCGCGGGCGAAGATAAAGGCGTCTTCGTAAATACTGCGGTCGATGATCACCGATTGGGGCATTCGTACCATCTGTAGATACTGTTGGGCGCGATGGCCGAGGAAAAAAACTTGCAAATGGAACGCCCATGCCTTCATGTCCGCGTAGAAGTCTGCCAGATAGGGGTTATCCGCCACGGATTCAAAGGCTGTGAACCACCCAAGTCGGGCACC
>CAKZNJ010000087.1 GCA_937129505.1 uncultured Anaerolineae bacterium
CCGCAATGGGGATGAACATCGTTGAGCGGGAAGGGATTTCCTTTACCCATCCTGCCCGCTTCATCCTAGTTGGCACGATGAATCCGGAAGAGGGGGATTTGCGGCCGCAATTGCTCGACCGCTTTGCCCTGTCGGTAGAGATCCGTGGCATTCGCGATCCGCGCGAGCGTGTGCTCATCATGGAACGCAACTTGGAATTCGAATTAGACCCAGAAGCTTTCCGTCAGAAATGGATGCCGAAGGAAAAGGAACTTTCTGAGCGAATCGAGCGTGCCCGGCTTTTAGTCGATCAAGTTCTGTACACCCAACGCGATTTGCTTGCCATCGCCGCCCTTTCTTCCTCTCTTAACGTAGATGGGCATCGCAGTGACTTGGTGATCTTGAAGACTGCCCGCGCCCATGCTGCCTTCGAAGGGCGAACGCATATTACCGATCGTGATATTGCTCTTGCAGCCGAATTGGCGCTGCCGCACCGTATCCGTCACGGGCCTTTCCACCAGACAGACATTAGTATGGAAGAACTGCAAGAGCGCATCGAGCAGTTACAAGGGGAAGGGGAACTGAGCGGCGAGCCGCAAGGTGAGATGGAGGAGCAGGAGCTAGCTGAAGACCAAAAAAAAAAGCCGTGAGTGCGGAGATCGTTGAAGATGAGGCTGAACACCGCGCTCCTCAGCCTACTCGCCAAAATGTCTTTGATACGGGCCGCGCTAATTGGTGGGAAAACGGTGAGCGGGTCAAAATCGGTTCAACCTTTACGCCTCGCAAGATTGATAACCCTCTCGACCGGTTAACCCGCAAGCTGGGCGGACGGCGGTCCCGCACCATTACGGACCGAAAACGCGGCCGTTACATCCAAGCGCGGCCTTCGCCGGGCAAAGTGGATGATCTGGCTTTCGATGCTACATTGAGAGCAGCGGCGCCTTTCCAAAAACAACGCAGCGAACAAAGAAAAAAGGTGGCTTTTGCCATTCGTTCCAGCGATTATCAGCGCAAAATACGCGTCAAAAAGGCAGCTAATCTGGTCTTATTTGTCGTTGATGCCTCGTGGTCTATGGCGGTTGCGGAACGAATGAGTGCAACCAAAGGCGCGATTCTCTCCTTGCTCACCGATGCTTACCAGCGGCGCGACCGGGTGGGGTTGGTTGTCTTTCAAAAAGACCGCGCTACGCTCGTCTTGCCCCCTACCAACTCGGTACAGCTTGCCCAACGCGCTTTGGCAGACATCCCGGTAGGCGGTAAGACTCCTCTCTCGGCGGGATTACTGTTAGCGCATGAGGTCATCAAGCGCGAAAAGCTCTCGCATCCAGATGTAAATCCCTTGATCATTTTGCTCACCGATGGCGCCGGCAATGTTTCGATGGGCAATATTCCCCCTCAGGAAGAAGCTCACTTGATCGCTGGACAGATCGCCGAGGACAAAATTCGATGCGTGGTAATCAATATGGAGCATGCCGCCTTTGATCAGGGCTTAGCCCAAGCCTTAGCCGATCATCTGCGGTCTCCCTGTTACACCCTCAGCGAGCTGAAAGCAGAGACCCTCTACCAACGGGTGCGTCAGGAAATGGTCAATGTGTAGGATGTCAAACCAGAGTTATTCTTTGCCAACCGGCAAAGGGCTCTATGCAAATGAATGGTTGGGATTAATGGTGTTTCTGTGAAGGGTGTAACCT
>CAKZNJ010000088.1 GCA_937129505.1 uncultured Anaerolineae bacterium
GCGAGGGTGGCAACCAAACTCATCCAGTAGCGGTCGTAGTTCAACGTGCTGAACTCCGCCCAACCCACCATCCCGACACGGCTGACGCCCTCCTTGATCAGGACCGCCTTGGTGCGCAGATCATAGCGGCTGAGGGTCAGGCACCGTTCCACATAGCGGCGCGTCTCTGGCGGGAAGGTGACGGGGACATGGGCATTCCAGCGCTCCAGCAAGCTGCCGAAGACCAGTTTGGGCAACGGCAAGGGGAGGTGTTGCCCCTCACTCTTGAAGCTAGTCGGGCTGGCAAACTGCAAGCGGATGCGCCGCGGCGGCGGTTGGTGGGCAAGCAGGTAAGCGCCGCTCAGTTCAGCGTAGGTGGTCTGAGCTTGCCAATCCGCAAAAGGAAATGACCCCTCATGAAGCGGCAAAACTTCAAAAGGAGCGTAATCCAGTTCGACAGCACTGCCGGCAGAGAGAGGCGCGCCAGCTTGCAATGCGCCGAGCAGGACCTGACTGACTTCGGGACGATAGGCGGTCAGGCGCAAGAGATAGGTTTGATCGCTTTTCAGCTGTCCCTCGTCGGCAAACTGACCCAGCAAGTTTGAAACGGTGAATGGGTGAACGCCATCGTCATCGTGCAGGGTGCGGGCGAGCTCAGCATCAAGCTGTTGAAGGGCGCGCAAGAGCAATGCATGAGCACTGCGCCCCCACCAACTGGCTCCCTTGGGCTGGGAAGTGGGCAATGGCTTCAGCGGTAGAAGCAGGGAGAGCAGTTCGCTCACTATGCCTCCTCACCGTAGCGTCCCTTGCGGGCTACCTCGCGCACCTGTTGTAGATTCAAGATCTCGGCTACCTCGTAGCGGGGCGGTAGAGCGCCTTCTACGGGGCGCAGGCGGAGGATGGGAGGAAAATATCCCATCCTGCCGTGCAGTTCGGCGAGTAAAAGGGCAGTGATAAAGTTCAACGAGGGAGGGTTAATCAGAAACGTTGCGCTCTGCCATTCTAAGCTCTCAACCGGTATTTTGCGCATTAGGGCTTCCAACTGAGGCAGAAAGGGGAGCCCATTGTCGAAATGCACAGCCAACGGAATCACTTTTTCGATGGGTTCGTTGACCATGTCTCGGATTTGCTCGAGCTGGTCATTGGTCAGAGGATGAGAAAAGTTCAAAATAATCATACAACAACCTCGTTGCGAGTTTTCTCACACCAAGACACAAACAAGAGTTTTTTATTTCTTGGTGACTTTGTGTCAGTTCTTGGTTCTCTAACACCAAGGTACAAAGGCACAAAGAAACCCTAGTTTTTTGCCTCTTGGTGTCTTTGTGTCTTCGTGTTAGCTTTCTGGTGCCTTACACCAAGACACAAAGGATTTTGGAGTCGCCTCGGCGGTCGCCTTGGTGGTCAATTGACGGCGTGCCAGACATGTTCAACCACATTGTCCAATTCAGATCCATAAACCAGCTTGACGCCGCTCTCCACCGCTCGCTCACGCACTGCCTGAGGCAACTGCGCCTGACTGCTGACCAGCACTTTGCCACAGTAGATGCCCGCAGCTTCGCGGCGGGAGATGGCTGAGAGTTCATAAATGGCGCGGCGGTAGCTCTCCCGTCCGCTTTCACTTTCGACATTGCCGCTCTTGCACGAGATCACCGCCAGCCGTCCATTATAGGTGACGACCACGTCCACTTCGTTGCGCACTTGCTTGCTGCCGTTCCTTTTGCAGATCTTCACGTTGCGGCGCACGTCATCGAAGCGGCAGCTCTCCATCAATCGCAGATAGACTTGTTCCTCAAGTTCATCGCCTTCTTTGGGCGCGGGGGCTGCGTAGGGAGAAACGGGTTGCCGTTCGATTTCCAGCCCATGAGCATTCAGATATTGCTCCACCTGAATTTTGACGCGGATTTCTTGCCGTTTCTGCTCGCTGCCATCCGAAGCCAGCCAGATGATCTGGTTCTCTTCGGTGCAGACATACATCAAATTGACGCCGGAGCCGTACGCCGCTTGCAGGGCAGCGAGGCTCATCAGCTTGGTGCCGCCGCTCAGGTTGAGGTGGGGGGTTTTGCCTTGCTCCTGATATTTGACCAGCGCGGCGGCAATTTGTTTGCGCGCATCACCGATGTCGTAGGGGCGCACTTTGAGCGTTTTGAGGACACGCAGGTGGGAAAGGGCAGCGTCTTTCTCGATAGCTGCTTTGAGCTGTTTTGCCACACTGAGTGTCCTAGCCGAGGCGACAAACTGCACTTCGGCATAATCGGCAAACTGCCACAGCGGCAACAGATTGGGGATGGGCTGCTCACCGACTAAGGAAACAAGAAGCATCGATTGGTTCATTGTTGAGGAAGGGCTAGGCATTATGTCTCCGCTTGATCAACCAAATTCCATTTCTCTGCCACGCCTCGCAAAGGACGCATTACTTTTTGGTCCATTTTGTCTTGCAGTTTTTTAAAAGCCGTAACTGTCTTTTCTTTTTGCTTCTTGGGCAAATGTTCCGCATGATCCAAACTATTGCGCACGTTCTTTAGGTCTGTCCATAATTGGACAAGTAAATCCTTATCTTCCCACTCCCATAGTTTTTTCCCATAGTCATTCAAATGGTCTTTGGTAAAGGGCTGTTTATGATCTTTGGGGTGTGGCTTACCGACAAGAGCAATCCCTGAAATGGCTTCTTCAAAAGGCTCACGATGGTTCCTATCAAACTTTACCGCTTCCCCCAGTCGAAAGGTAATCGCATCGATCAGCCACTCACGAGCTAACGAGATCGCCTGAATCACCTGACCTTTTTGGTAGTACCACTCAATTAGCTTATATTCTTTCCTCAAAGTCTCTTCGGTGAAGGAATCGCTTTGGCTTTGAAATTGAGTAAATGTACCTACAATATTCTCTTTCAACACGCTGAAAGGAACCGCATCGATCTCAATGTCGGGTTGTGCTTTGTCTAGCTTTGATTCAAGTTGAGCAACTTCCTGCATGAATGTAAAGGGTTGGCAAAAACGAGCAGCCTGCGAAATAATTTCAAGGATCTCAGAGGCTTCAACCAACTCTTTAGAGTCGTTCCTTTGAGAACGCAACAATGAGGAAAGAGATCGGGCGTTTCCAGTTTGAATAAATTGTTGCGTAGCAGACAGCCAATCGAGCAAGCTGACAAATGGGGTTAAATCAAATATCGGGGAACGATTTTGGTCGTCTCTAGCCTCATAAGCTCCATATAAAACATGCTCCACCTTGACCTGTTTAGCTGCCTTTAGATAGGCGATGGCAAGAAAAGAAAGGAACGGCAAAGAGCGAAATGAACACGTGATATCAAAGATCAACCTTTCTTCCTGGTCAACCGCATTGGTTAGAGTGTTGAAGATCTTCCATAAATCTACTTCGGTATGGCCCTCTGGGATCTGCAAAACCCTATATGGGACGTTGTTCTGATTAAATCGTTGCTTTAGTTCAATCCAATTCCTCGCTTTTTCCCCTTCATGAGCTGTCGGTGTCAGACAAACTAGGATTTCTGCAGGCTTAAAAAAATATGCCACTGCTTCGGGGAACAATTCGGTTTGCTTCTGTTGCCCATTCCACACGTAGGACGTAGTTTCATATTTACTGACCCCCAGAAAACTGATCGCTCTAATCGGTTGTTCTTTCATTCTCTGATTTGCCTCCCATCTAAGACCTTGTAATCTCCACCAACACCCAACCAAACGGAGCGATCGGTTTGGCTTCATCTCCCTTACCTGTGATAACAACGCGGCGAGAGGTAGGGAATGGGTCACCAGGTTTTCGCTTGCTATTCTTGCCTGCTTTATCCAGTCGAAAATGACTGACAATCCGCTCGAAGAGCCACCTATCCTCTTGAAGATGAGTCCAGAAGGTCTTCCCATCCCAACCGGTTCCCCAACCGATCTGCAGCAGAGCTTGATTCGGCGCTAAAGAGGTATTCAAAAGCTGACGGTAAAAAGCGACAATGCGTTCAGCAGAGGGTGCTGGTGGGTGGACATGCTCAAACCATTCAACCATCTTGTGAAGGCGCGCAAGACTGTGCTTCTGGGCACGTTGAAGGAGCTGTTCTAACCAATGTTTGCGGTCGCCGAAGCCCAGTTTTTTCGCCATCGGTCTGAAAAGAAACTCATCAATCGTCACAGACCCCTCAAACCTGACCTCGCTGCGCAGGGCTTCGAGACCAAGAGGCGCCTGGGCAGCGCGCTGAGTAAGCACCTGCGCTTTGAGAACAACCAGTCCTTCGCCAGCTTTCTCAGGCCCATGCAGATCCGACACTTGCAATGCTCGGAGCAAGTCGTGATTGGGATCTGCCCCGAAGATCTTTCTTTCGAGCGGTTTTGCTGCCCAACTACGATTTTTCTCGATATTTTCCCAGGTCACGCTGAGCGAATGCACTTCCCTCCAACCTGACCAAGCGAGTGCCGTCCGAAAAGCCCCTTTCAGAGATGAACCTGGAATGTACGGGCGATCAAAAGGATCTTTGATAAACGGTTTCATGCGGGCGTCCGCCTTGATCGAGGGCGGTTGGCCGCGCAATACATAGCGAAAGAGCGCCGGGTTTTTCAAGTCTGACTTGGTAAGCAA
>CAKZNJ010000089.1 GCA_937129505.1 uncultured Anaerolineae bacterium
AACGGTTATATCACCTTGCATTCAAGAAATATTTGGATCGCCATATCAGAGCTGCTGCAGATATAGAAACCATGCTAGAGAAATTAAACCGTAGCAAATCCAACTTTATCTCAATTGCCGCCCACGAACTTAAGACTCCTCTGACCATTATCGAGGGTTATTCCATGATGCTGAACGATTTACTAGGGGCAAATCAGAATCTTGCCATCTATCAAACCCACCTAGAAGGTATCCGTAAGGGCACTGAACGGTTGAAGCAAATCATTCAAGATATGATAGATGTCTCGCTTATTGACGCGCGAATGCTATTGTTGAATTTTCAGCCCTGCCTCCTAAATCATCTAATACAAAACGTAGTCGAAGAAATGAAAAAGAAAGCGCTTGATCGCCGCTTGAATATTCAATGGCGACCTATTCAAGGGATAAACGAAATGATTTATGTTGACGAAATCCGCCTTTCACAGGCATTAAGAAACATCGTTGAGAATGCAATCAAGTACACCCCAGACGGAGGAAAAGTTAGTGTCTATGGCAGAAAGCTCAGCGGTTTTGTTGAAATTATGGTCGAAGATACAGGGATTGGCGTAGATCCGGAGGATCAACCGTTTATTTTCGAGAAATTTTCCCAATTAGGACAAGTATCTTTGCATTCCACTGGCAAGTCAAAGTTCAAGGGTGGAGGAGCTGGCTTAGGATTGCCAATCGCCAAAGGGATCCTAGAAGCTCATGGTGGCACGATTTGGATGGAATCACAAGGATACGATGAGGTCAAATGCCCAGGCTCTACATTTCATCTTATGATCCCCATCTATCAGCAACCCCCTGGATCCTCTTTATTAGCACTTTCCGCTCAACCAACACCGAAAGATCGTGACATTGATGGTTAAGAAAACTGTTGAGATTAGCAACTCATATCAAGAAAGAGCGGTGGCGGTGGGGGTAGAAATCGGTAAATCGAACTCTGAATTTACACTCGAAGATTCCTTAAATGAATTATCTCTGTTAGCTCAAACTGCTGGTATAGACATCGTCGCAACGCTAACCCAAAAATTAGATAAACCGAATCCGCAAACCTACATTGGCGTAGGGAAACTAGAAGAATTAAAGGCAATAGTCAATGAGCTAAATGCCAATATCATCCTATTTGATGATGAGTTGTCCCCTCGTCACTTGCGCGAACTTGAAAAACACTTTAATGAAGAGGTGCGTATTATCGACCGCACCGCCTTGATTTTGGACATCTTCGCCCAACATGCGGCTACTCGGGAAGGCGCTCTACAAGTTGAACTAGCCCAGTATGAATATCGCTTACCCCGATTGACGAGGGCTTGGACACACTTAGCTCGGCAGGCTGGAGGTGGTGGGGGAAGAGCAGGTGGGATTGGGGGTGTTGGGCTTCGGGGCCCCGGTGAAACTCAACTGGAAGTTGATCGACGGGATATTAGAAGGCGGATAGCTCACCTCAAGGACGAATTGGAAAAAGTTAAGGCGCATCGCAGACAATATCGTCGCCGCAGAAAAAAATCAGGCATCCCAGTTGTAGCGTTGATCGGCTACACTAATGCAGGAAAATCCACTTTGCTCAATGCGCTTTCCAGAGCGAATGTCTATGTTGCTGATCAATTATTTGCGACCTTAGATCCAACTACTCGCCGAGTTAAGCTAGGCAATCATAACGAAATTCTGCTCACC
>CAKZNJ010000090.1 GCA_937129505.1 uncultured Anaerolineae bacterium
GCTGCTAGATTGACCATTACGGGCAAATGTTCCCGTCGCAAGGCGAGCAGCAGTGCATGGGAAGGTTCAAAACGGTCCTTTTTGACCTCGCCGAGGAACCAACCCGGCCTGAGGACACGCAAACGACCGAAATCGATGGCAGCTGGATGGATTGCGTAAAGCTGGTTCCCAAAGAGCATAAAACGCAGCGGATCGAAATTTTCAGTACACAGGGCGGCTAACCAATTTTGGGCTGTGCGGCGTTGCGCTGGCGGCAACAGTCGGATGGGGAAAGGGTTTACCTCTCGCCATTCACCACCGCTGCGCCGGCGCATGATGGCGATAAAGTGTCCTTCTGGAAATCCGTGGTGGGGAAATAAACGATAGATACCCCGCCAGTCTGTCAGGTGAGACTGTAAGCCGAGCCATTCGGGATGGGCGCGATCGAATGGGGCAAGGGTTTTCCCTTCGACCAGCTCAAAATCTTTGTATTCCTGAAGAAAACGACTGATGACGCCTTCATTCTCTTCGGGAGAAAATGTGCAAGTTGAATAGACCAAGCGCCCACCAGGGCGAACCAAGCGCGCTGCTTGAGGCAAGAGACCGCTCTGCCGAACTGCACAAGCGCGCACGTTTTCGAGCGACCAATCCAGGCGAGCCTCCAGACTGCGCCGGAACATCCCTTCCCCCGAACAAGGGGCATCGAGTAAGACGCGGTCAAAGAAAGCACCCCATTGGTCGGCCAAACGGTGCGGTGGTTCGTTGGTCACAACGATGTTGCGCGCTCCCCACCGTTCGAGATTCTTGACCAGATCCCATGCCCGTTGCGAATGGAGGTCGTTTGCTACCAATAACCCTTGCTGGCGCAACCGGCTGGCGATATGAGTGGCTTTTCCGCCTGGTGCAGCTGCTAAGTCTAGCACACGCTCGCCCGGTTGCGGATCTAACAATTCAACAACTGCCATCGCCGAAGGTTCTTGCAGATAGTATAAACCAGCGGCGTGGTAGGGGTGTTTGCCGGGGCGCTCTTCACCCATGACAAAGAAACCTTCTGCACACCATGGGATGGGGTGAAGGTCGAAGGGGGCTTGAGCCAATAGATCGGCTGGGGTAATTTTTAACGTATTTGCTCTCAAACCGCTTTGGGGGGGTTGCTGATAAGCGGCGACGAAAGCCTCGAATTGAATCCCTAACCAACCTTGCATTCGCTCAAGAAAAAGGGTAGGAATCTCTTTCATCGTTCTGCGGCAGAGTCGGCAATCTCGAGCGCCTGGTCTATCAGGGCGAACCCTTCTTCAAGTTGTTCCTCCGTGATGATCAAGGGAGGGATAATCAGCAACGTATTCCAATGCGCATAGATGAACAAGCCGTGGTCTAGTAAGTACTGGCGGATGGCGATCATTTCTGAGCTGGTTGCGTTGAAAGGAGCCAGGGGTTGTCGGGTGTTGCGGTTGCGGACTAGTTCAATTGCCCCAAACAGGCCGATAGAGCGAGTCTCACCTACGCTAGGGTGCTTTTCCCCGAGGTCGATCAGCAGGCGATGTAAGATTTTTCCCATTTCAGCGGCGTATTCGACAAGGCGATCCGCTTGCATGACTTGGATGGTAGCGATGGCAGCAGCAAGCGAGATGGGATGAGCGGTATAAGTCAAACCGCTTTGAAAAGTTCGCTCGGCAAAGAAATCGGAAATCTCTTCGCGCATTGCCACTGCCCCAAGCGGAGCATAGGCGGAGGTCAATCCTTTTGCCATGGTCATCAGGTCTGGGACGACGTCCCAGTGTTGCACGGCAAACCACTTTCCCGTGCGCCCGAATCCACTCATCACTTCATCGGCGATCAGGAGAATGTCATAGCGATCACAAAGCTGTCGCAAGCCTTGTAAATAACCGACAGGTGGGATGATGATCCCATTTGTGCCGGTGACCGTTTCGACTAAGATGGCGGCAATGGTGTGAGCGCCCTCATACTGGATGATTTCCTCCACGTGGTTTAGATAATCGATGGAGAAATCCTCCTCGGAAATGTCGGGGTTGGTACGGTGAAAAGTGGAACGATAGCGGTAGGGATCGAGGAAGTGGACGACACCGCTCATCAGATTTGGCTCCCACGCCAAGCGGCGCGGATCACCCGTAGCAGCCATTGCCCCGGCAGTTGCCCCATGGTAGGAACGGTAGCGAGCTAGAATCTTATGTTTGCCGCTGAAAGCGCGGGCGAGCTTAATAGCATTCTCGTTGGCATCCGCTCCGCCAAGGGTAAATAGAAAGCGATTCAGGTTACCGGGTGTAATCTCTGCAAGCAATTTGCCCAGCAGGGCGCGTGGTTTTGAAGCCATGGAGGGAGCAACGTAGGGAAGCTCTTGGGCTTGGCGGATGATTGCTTCGATCACGCGTTGATCTCCATGACCAATATTGACGCACATGGTCATTGAATTGAAGTCTAAGTAGCGTTTTCCATGGATGTCCCAAAAATAGACCCCTTGAGCGCGTTTGACCGGGATGGGGGAGACTTGTGCTTGAGCTGACCAGGTCCAAAAAGTGTGTTTTAAGCTAAGGGGTAAGATATCTTCATCTGAAAAATCATCCATAAGCTTGTCCTATTAATCACAGTTATGTTTGAGCAATGGTACTTGCCGCGAGTAACTTACTCCTATAGATATTCTAATGCTTTATTGTAGGGATGAGATCGTAATATTCACGGTTCTGTTATCGACTATTCGGGATAACTGCGAGCGGACAAGGCGCCATGGAATTGCCTTGGCAATGATTGAACTTGTACCAAGCGGGGCAAACATCCATTTGCGAAGCGTTTCAGGTGGGCAGCTTCTAGCTGAGGAGCATGAAAATTAGAGAATATTAATCTGTAAAATACCTTTGCAAAATCTTGACATTATAGAGATATTAATATATAATTTGCAATACATAGACAATAACTTTACAGCTAAAGGAGAAACAGCAATGACAAAACAATTTTTTGCCCTATCCGTTCTACTTATCCTTGCGATGGTCGTTGGTGCTTGTGCGCCTGCGGCGACCCCAACTCCCATGCCTACCGCAACGCCGATGCCCATGCCAACCGCTACGCCGATGCCTGAGCCGACCGAAGCTCCCCAAACGATTGTAGATATTGCCGTGGCTGATGGCCGTTTCACTACCTTGGTACAAGCCGTTCAGGCAGCCGGTTTGGCTGAAACCCTCGCTGGAGAAGGCCCCTTCACTGTTTTCGCCCCTACCGATGAGGCATTTGCCAAATTGCCAGCTGGTACGATCGAAGCTCTACTTGCCGACCCAGAGCAATTGAGAAATATCCTGCTCTACCATGTCGTTTCTGGCAAGGTCATGTCCGAGCAGGCTAAGACTCTCTCTGCAGCTGAAATGCTCAATGGCGATAAGGTTACCATCAAGGCTGAGATGGATAAGCTGATGATTAACGACAGCCAAGTTGTCTTGGCAGACATCGAAGCTGCCAATGGGGTCATCCATGTTATTGATACTGTCCTACTTCCCCCTCAAAAAGCTACCATTGCTGACATT
>CAKZNJ010000091.1 GCA_937129505.1 uncultured Anaerolineae bacterium
AATTTACCATCTTGCTGGGGGCGTGGGAAGCTGGTCAGAATGGCGGTCCGCTTGGCTCATATTTCTACGCTGGTTTTGCGGCGGTTGGCGTGATCCTAGCCGCCATTTACATGCTGACCATGTTCCAAAAGCTCTTTTTAGGACCGCTTGACAAAGAAGAAAACCGAAAACTCAAAGACCTGAATTGGCGCGAGATCGTCACCCTTGTACCCTTGATCATCCTGATCTTTTGGATTGGCTTGTACCCCAAGCCTTTCTTCAGCCTGATGGCGCCCGCCGTGGACAAACTGGTCGGTAGCCTAAGCCTGAGCTTGGCTGCTCTGCCCTGAGCGGAAAAGGAGGAGCGCATGAGAGAGATGAGAAACCAACCATCTGGAGGCTGCCATGTGGGCTGATCGCTTGGTGCTCTTGCCGGTGATGATCGTCGCCATCTGGGCGATCCTGCTCACCTTGGTAGACTTATATATTCCCGACGAGCGCAAAGGGATCACAGCCACTTTAGCTGCCTTAGGATTGCTGGCGGGGCTAGCAACAAACTTTCTCGGAGATAGCGCTCCTCAGAGCGCTTTCTTTGGCATGGCAATTGCCGACGGCTTTTCTTCTTTCTTGAACACCCTCTTCTTGCTGAGCGGGCTTTTTGGGATCGCCTTGGCTTATGGCTATCTGCACCGTCAAAATATCGCCCACAGCGAGTATTACACCTTGATGCTCTTCTCCATCAGCGGCATGATGTTGATGGGGATGGCAGCCGACTTGATTATGGTGTTCATCGCCTTAGAGTTGCTTTCCATTCCTCTTTATGTGATGGCCGGTTTTCACCGCGACCGTTTGGACTCGGAAGAAGCAGCCCTGAAGTACTTCTTGCTGGGGGCATTTGCGGGTGGATTCGTGGTTTATGGGATCGCCCTCGCTTATGGAGCAAGCGGCTCGACACGCATTGCCGCCATTATCAGCGCCGTTGAGAACGGCAGCGCTTCGCCGATCCTGTTAGCAATTGGGGCAGCGTTGATCCTGGTCGGACTGGGGTTCAAGGTCGCGGCGGTGCCCTTTCACATGTGGACACCCGATGTCTATCAGGGTGCGCCTTCGTCTGTCACTGCTTTCATGGCGGTTGGGGCAAAAGCAGCCGGTTTTGCGGCGCTGCTGCGCGTCTTTATGTTGGCTTTTCCGACCCTCTCCAGCACTTTGATCCCCCTCCTCTGGGCATTGGCTGCCCTGACGATGGTAGTGGGCAACGTGGTTGCGATCGCGCAGTCCAACCTGAAACGTCTCTTGGCTTACTCCAGCATCGCCCATGCCGGCTATATCTTGATGGCAACGGTTACCCTAGGACAAAACCGCCTGATGGAAGAAGCTTCTGCCGCGGCGCTCTTTTATCTCTTTGCCTATCTGCTGACCAATTTTGGCACTTGGGCAATTGTCATTAGCCTCGAACAACAAGAGGGGAAAGGATTAGAGCTGCAGGACTATGCGGGCTTGGGCAAAAAACATCCTGCGCTCGCGGCAGCGATGACGGTGTTCATGCTTTCTCTCATCGGTGTGCCGCCGACATTGGGATTTTTGGGCAAGTTCTACCTCTTTCGCGCCGTGTTGGAGGGCGGCTTTGTTGGCTTGGCAGTGATCGGTGTCCTGACCTCGCTTGTCTCGGCATACTACTACTTGCGGGTGGTGATTGTCATGTACATGCAGGAGGGAGAGCCGCTGGTCAACGGCGACGTCCTGTTGCGCTGGACGGCGGGATTGGCGGCAGTGGCGGTGGTTGCGCTGAGCTTATTTGCCACCCCCCTTTTCCAGTGGGCAAGCAGCGCCACCCTCTACGCCCTGAAGTAACAACCCAGCCCAGGGCTTAGCCTTGTTGTTTGTCAATCGGGTAATAGCAATTGCCATATTCGAACAAAAGGTTGCCTGCAAGTGCCAACCGATAACGAGCATCCTGAACTCAACACTTGGATAGGTGCTTCAGGACCAACTGGCTTG